>CAMNNG010000046.1 GCA_946545145.1 uncultured Bacillota bacterium | reverse complement strand
GGCGAGCGGAGCGAAGACAGAGCGGAAACGGCCCGAACGTGAAACACACCGCCCCACGATCCGCGAAGCGGGAGTGGCAAGGCGGATTTTTCGCTAGGGACGTCCGCGAGTGGCGAGCGGAGCGAAGACAGAGCGGAAACGGCCCGAACGTGAAACACACCGCCCCGCAAAATGAAAGGTCAGCTTTACATTTTGGCCCGCTGCTTTTCAACATAGAAAGGCATTTTGTAAAAGAAACAGACCAGTTGATATGAGATGGTTTGGAAGGTTTTTGCCAGTCGGAAACGATAGACAAAATAGATGATCTGTTCAGAAAGGACCCCAGAAAGTGATGGAATTGAAAAAGTTTTATTGATTTTAAAAATACAGTATTGACGCAGTATATGATGCTTTGCTATAGTACAATCGCGATAAAGGGGAGTAGTCAGCGCACGGCACCCGGCCGGAAAGCTTAGTGCTATTGCGCAACATATCTCGTCAGTACGGGCGCGGCCCCGGGATATGTTCGAAGAGGCAAGACTTTTGTCACAACTTTGTTGTGATGAAAGCCTTGCTTCTTTTATGTCATGAGAACATATATGCTGCGAATATGCTGCGACCTTACCGCAAAAAACAGCTAAGAAAATGATATTGGAAGTAGTGATAATGGAAGTGAATAGCGGAGGGTATTAGAGTATGACTATTTTTTCTGTTTTTACCTTGCTTGGCGGATTGGCATTCTTCATCTTCGGAATGAATCAGATGTCACAGAGCCTTGAAAAAATAGCCGGTTCGAGGATGGAAGCCATCATCGACAAGATGACGAAGAACAGATTCGTCGGCCTGCTGATGGGATGCGTGATAACGATCGCGATCCAGAGTTCTTCAGCGGTAACGGTAATGCTTGTCGGTCTTGTCAACTCGGGCCTCATGAATCTCGGGAACACGATAGGCGTCATCATGGGCTCGAATATAGGAACCACGGTAACGGCCTGGATCATGAGCCTTATCGGACTGTCGAGCGAGAACCCGTTCGTCAGGATGCTCAAACCCGAATCATTCTCACCGCTTCTTGCATTCATCGGCATCGCGCTGATGATGGTCGCAAAAACTCAGAAGAAAAAAGACGTAGGAAACGCATTTGTCGGATTCGCCGTATTGATGTACGGCATGCTGCTTATGAGCGGATCGGTGGCCCCGCTTGCCGACTCGCCGCAGTTCTCAAAGATACTCACAGCATTCAACAACCCGCTTCTGGGCATACTCACAGGTCTCGTCGTAACGGCCGTGATCCAGAGCTCAGCCGCTTCTGTCGGTATGCTGCAGGCCCTGTCGATGGCAGGCGGCATGACATACGGCATGGCCATCCCGATCATCATGGGACAGAACATCGGAACCTGCGCGACTGCTATCCTCTCCAGCATCGGCGTTGGAACTAACGCAAAGAGGGTAGCGGTCATACACCTCTCATTCAACATCATAGGAACGACGATATTCATGATCGTCTTCTATGGACTTCACTTCCTTGTTGACTTCGCATTCGTAGATCATATGATAGACCCCGCCGGCATCGCGCTGTGTCACAGTATATTCAACATAGCGACGACAGCTCTGCTTCTCCCGTTCTCTGGAAAGCTCGTCAAACTTGCCGAGAAGGTGATCAAGAGCGAGCCCGAAGAGCAGATCGCGTTCCTCGACGAAAGACTGTTCGCGACCCCGTCGGTCGCCGTTTCGGAGTGCAGCAGCATGTCGATAGAGATGGCTCTCATGGCCGAAGATTCAGTAAGCAAAGCGATCGAGAACCTTCACGCTCCGTCGGAAGAGCTCGGCGCCGAGATCAAAAAAATGGAAGAGAAGATCGACGTTTTCGAAGACCATCTTGGAGCTTACCTCGTAAGGCTCTCTCAGAGCTCGCTGTCTGAAAGAGACAACAAGGTGACGGCAAGGATGCTCCATTCGATAGGCAACTTTGAGAGAATAAGCGACCACGCCCTCAACCTGGCCGAGTCTGCAGATGAGATCAACGACAAGAGACTTGAGCTTTCAGAGCAGGCCATAAAGGAACTCGGAGTGCTCGAAGAGGCCGTCAAGGAGATCACGCATATAGCTACTAAAGCATATGAGACGGCTGATATAGCTCTTGCCGAAAAGGTCGAGCCGCTCGAGCAGGTCATCGATATGCTTACTGAAACTATAAGGATGGGACACATCGACAGACTCCAGAGCGGAGACTGCACGATCGAAAGAGGCTTCGTCCTCGCTGACATCCTGAACAACTGCGAGAGGATCTCGGACCACTGTTCGAATATCGCCGTTGCCGTCCTCGAGTCGGAATCGGAGATCAACGACCCGCACGAGTATCTCAGACAGATCAAGACGATGGACAACCCGGTATTCCAGCAGTTGTTCGATTTATACAAAGAAAAGTATTCGCTGGCGTAATAGCACACGTAAAAAGCGCGCTCATCTGAAAGGCGCGCTTTTATGCAGATGAAGTTATCTCAGATGGGCCCGTACGAGTTCGGCGAAGACCGGAACGTCGTCTTTCCTCGGGAAGATGGCGCGGGCAAGCGTATCGCTGCCGCCGCCTTTTCCGTTATATATATGGGCGTTCTCGCGGACGAGCTTTCCGCAGTGGACGCTGCCGTCAGAAAACAGCATGAGAGTTCCGTCCGGCTCGGAATAGAGCAGGACGGGCTTTTTGGCTTCGCCCGAAAACATCTTGGCCATCTTGATCAGATCATCGCAGGTCATGTCATCGAATGAGTCGAAGATCACCTCATCCGGAGCGGCCGCGATCTTTTCCAGGATCTCATCTGCGCGAACGCGAAGGATCTTCTGCAGGAACAGCCCCAGACGTGCGCGAACTTCGGAATTCTTCTTCTCCTCTGCCCGCAGCTTTTCGTCGAAGTCCGAGATGCCGGCGGAATATCTGTCGGATACCCGCGTCAGAACATCGTGCTTTTCGCGGTAGTCGCGCATGGCTCTTGCGCCCGCGTCGAAGAAGATCCTCCAGTACTCCTTGTTCTTCTCGACCTTGAAGATCTTGACGAGGCCGATCTGACCCGTTGTGGATGGATGTGTGCCGCAGCACGCGACGCAGTCTACAGGATCACTTTCGTCGCCGATCGTGACGATGCTGATCACATCGCCGGCTTCGCCGCTGGCTATCGTGTCAGTAAGCGGCTTTCTCAGCGGCATTTTCGATGCATCTTCTGCATCGTCGAAGTATTTTACCGTTATAGGAAGATCGCGCCAGATCGCCTTGTTGGCAGCTTCTTCGCATACCATGGCCATGTCCCAGGATACTTTTTCGGGAGCCTTCCCCGTAGCGGGATCGGCAGCGTCAGTGTCCGCCGGGTCAGGGAGGAGGATGTCTATCGTGATGTACTCCTCGCCCATGTGAAAGCCTTTGTTCGCTCCGCCGTATATGTCGGCGAAGACTCCGGAGAGAAGATGCTCTCCGGCATGGCGCTGCATGTTTTCAAAACGCCTGTCAAAGTCGAGTTTCAGTCTGACGGTGTCGCCTTCGGCAAACGGAAGCTGCTCCGCTGAAACGACAGTCCCATCGCCAAAATACGATGGATCGATCCGGTGGAAGACGACCTCGTCCTTTTCGCTTACATAGGAGAGAGGAACTGCCCGGCCCTCTGCAGCGGCCGAGATCTCACCAAGGTCGCACGGCTGACCGCCGCCCTCGGGGAAGAAGACCGTCCGGTCCAAAACCACCTCGAGTCCTTTTTTCGACTCGGTTATCTGTTCGACTCTGGCCTCGGCCTCGGTCAGATATACATCCTGCGTGTAGAGTTTTTCGGTTTTCATCGTTCTTCCTTTCCTGTCTGCCTCACGGCTGCGCTACCGGGGTGATCACTCTTCAGTAAGCAGACTGACGAACTCGAGAAAGTCGTCGAAGTCGCTGTTGGCGAAATCATACAGTATCGGATCTTTGAACTCGAACTTGGCGACCGGCACCAGAAGGAAGCCGATCGGACCGTGGATGAGTTCTCTTTCAAGTCTTATTATCGTCTCTTCGTCATAGGCCGCGACGATGAACTCGCCGCCCGGCGTGATGAAGTAGAGCCCGAGGACGTCGTCGCTCAGGCGGTATGTGCTCTTTTTGACGTGGTCGTTGTTGTTGTGGAAGGCCATGTACAGCCGGCCGTTGTCGTGCTCCGTGACCATCGTGTTGTAGTTGAACTCGAGCGGCTGCTCCTCGAAGGTCTCCGGCTCGGCCATTATCCTGAACGCCGTGATGAACTCGGAGCGCGTCAGCATCATCGATGCTTCTCTCACCGTGACCGGCATGTCGGAGACGCGGCGGTGTGATGTCACGAGTCCGTTCTCGACAGTAAGCTCGCACGAAATGAGCCTGTGACCGTTCCTGTATTCAACAAGCGAGCGGCACACATAGAGGTCGCCGTTCTTTTCTATCGTGTTCTTGCAGAGAAGGGCGTAGCTCATCTCGGGATAAAGATCGACGTCCATGCCTTCTGCCGCGAGATAGGCAGCGCCTTCGTAGTCGCAGCTGAACACCCTCATCAGGAAGTAGTTGATGACCTGATTGTCGCATGTGACCGGGGTGCAGAGCCTGCAGAAAAGATCGTTATATTCTTTGTCCGAAAGAACGACGGGATCCTCCTCGAGGAAGGCGTATTCCCTCCTGCCCTCGGGAAGCGGAAGGTCGGCGTCCAGGCACTTCTGACGGTACTTCGTGAACAGCGCCCTGGCTTCGCGTTCCGAGATGTTGACGTCCTCTCCTCCGAGGGGACCGACCAGCGTCTGCCGTATATATGATATAGCGTCTATGTCCGAAGCCCACGAGCTCTTGTAGTTGTCGAGCCCGCATTCCTGGACATCGAAAGAGAAGAACTGATAGAGGTCTTCCGCCTCAGGGTGGTCCACTATCTTCCAGTGGATGCCCATGGCTATCTCGCCCATCAGCCTCGTGTCCGTGGCGAATGCCGAGACGAACTCCTTTTCAGCATCTTCCTTGTCGGGCAGGCCGCCTTCGATGAGGCGCAGCCCTCTGTATTTTCTTATCTTATCGTTATTTTTTGCCATGAGAAAATTATACCCGCAAAGGGCATCTTCATCAAGTGCGCCGGCGCAGCGATATGTTGGCGAAATCATATTAAAATGGTACAATTAAAGTGACGGCTTTTTGAAAGATTCGCCCGCGGCGAAAGAGGGGATATGGCTCGAAGAAGACTTCTTGAAAAATACAACGGACGCAAACTCGAATGGCTGCATGACTCGCTGTTCTTCATTGTTATGGTGGCCTGCGCAGTCATCATCTTCAGGTTCGTCATCGGATTTTCGATCGTCGGAGGAGACTCGATGGAGCCGAACCTCCACGACCGTGAAGCCGTCCTCTATCAGCGCATAGTAAGCGAGTACAGACCGGGAGACGTCGTCTCCATAAGGATGCCTTCGGGGGAATATTACGTGAAGAGGGTAATAGCCGTCGGCGGCGATGAGGTAGACCTGCGCGAAGGACGGGTCTTCGTCAACGGAAAGGAGCTCGACGACAAATGGGCCGGAACTGAGACCCTCGAGTCGCAGGGGGCAATAGTATATCCGTACAAAGTGCGTGAGGGGCGTCTCTTCGTTCTCGGAGACAACAGGAAGGTGTCAATGGATTCGAGGACATTCGGAGAAGTCAGCCGCCGTCAGGTAAGGGGCAGGCTGATCCTCCATATGGGAAGATGGTATGTGAAAAAGGTGCCGAAATGAAACGATTCGACAAGATAAAAACAGTTCAGATGATGTTCGTCGCAGCGCTGACTGTGATAGCGCTGGTGATAGTTTTCAGGGATAAGGAGCTTTTCCAGATGATAGCCCAGAACGTCCACATAAAGGCTCTGGCTGTGCTGCTGTGGGCGGCGCTCGGATCATCGTTCCTCTTTATGTTCCTGGACATACGGACTTTCACCAATCTCAGAAAAGAAAACAACGAGCTGGACTTCGCGGTATATACGGATCCGCTTACCGGAGTCGCGAACCGCAACAGCTGTGACGCATATATAGAAAACTACGAAGGCGTCGAGATACCGGAGGGCATCGGCGCGGCCACGATAATAATGGCAGGGATGAAGGAGCTCAACGAAAAGTTCGGTCACGAAAAAGGAGACTCGGACATCCGTGAGTTCGCGGAGATCCTGCAGGCCGCAGCCCCGGACGACTGCTTTATCGGAAGGAACGGCGGGATCAAATTCCTGCTCATCTTCCCGCAGTGGACGCCTAAGGACTGGCGCGCGTTCGAAACGGCCCTGGCCGGAAGGGTGCGCGAGCGCAACGAGGCTTCGCCTGAGGGCGACACTCTCGCGTGCGTGATCGGAGTCGCTTATCAGGGCGAAGAAGAAGCGAACAGCTTCAGCGAGCTGGTCGCGATGTCGGACCGCCGCGCGGCCGCAAAGCTTTCGGGGCCTTCTCCGAAGAGCGCCGGGGCGGGCGATACCGAAAAGTAATCGAATCGAAGTGAACTCAAAAGGCAGGCAAAGCTGCATCAAAAGTTAAAAAGGGATAGAGGATGAGAGAGACAACGACATTTAAGAAAGGAGGTGAACAGATTGGAATCACTGGATTACGCATACCTTGGAGAGCTGGTGAAAAGCGCTGCGCAGGGCGACAGCAACGCTTTTGCGGAGCTTTACGCGGCGACTTACCAACAGCAGTACCGCTACTCCCTCAAATATCTGAGGGATGAGCA
The DNA here is from genome assembly GCA_946545145.1 of uncultured Bacillota bacterium. Classification (GTDB taxonomy): domain Bacteria; phylum Bacillota; class Clostridia; order Peptostreptococcales; family Anaerovoracaceae; genus UBA3738. The sequence continues at coordinate 3,041 of CAMNNG010000046.1, read as the reverse complement.
CCTGGCACAGGATGCTCTTCAGGAAACGTACATAAGGGCGCTGCGCAACATCCGCAAGCTGCAGAACCCCGATCTGTTCATCGCCTGGCTGAACCGGATCAACTTCCGGACGTGCTACGACATGAAGAAGGCGCAGCACAGCGAACTTATGGATATATATAATGAAGAGCATCTCGCGGTGCAGCACTCGCCGCACGGGCGTGTTGAAGAAGAGGTGCTGAAGATAGACTCAAGCGAGTATATCGTAAGGCAGGTCATGAACCTTCCGCTTACTGAGTCCCAGGTCATACTGATGAAGTACTATCAGGAAATGAAGCTGGATGAGATAGCGGAGATCATGAACACGAGCCGAAGCAGTGTAAAAAGATACCTGAGATCCGGGCGGAATCATCTGAAGAAGATCCTCGCGGAATTTGAAGAGTAAAGGAGGTGAGAAGAGCATGGAAAAGAAAGATATACCGAACATAGACGCGGCTGAAGCAGCACACATACTCGGAAACGTCTTCGAGGAATGCGGCGTAGAGCCGAACACAGTTCCGATGGAGGCCCTGACTGCATATACGAGCTACCGCAGGGAACGCTTCGTTCTGCTCAGGACCATACTTGTAGTTGCCCTGGTGCTGTTCCTCCTCCTTCCGATCCTGTTCATCCCGCCCCGTTACGAGATAACGAAAGCAGATGGCGGAGAGAGAGGACTTCCGGTCTATTCGATCGACGTAGGTTCGCTGCTGCCGGTCAGGAGCATAGTAGCGACCCTGGACGGCAAGCCGCTTCCCGTATATGAAGAGGACTCAAAGCACTACACGGTAGAGCCGACGAGGAACGGGAAGCTCGACATCACGGTCGGCCTGGTCAATCATCAGACGTCGTCGACGAGCATAGATGTCGACTCGGTCGACGCGGAGGGACCCGAGCTCACAGGAAGCAGGACGGACGGAAAGAACGTCTTCCTGAAGGTCGAGGATAAAGGCATAGGCGTCGACTTCGACGGAGTATACGCAGTAAGCGGATCCGGAAAGGTCGTAAAAGCGAAGGGATACGACCGCGAGAGCGGGGAAGTATGGTTCGCTTACCCGAAGGAAAAGCTGGACGTATACATCCCGGACAGCATAGGAAATACGCTCCACATCTCGATGAAGATCAAATAAAACGGGAGCTGCCTTGAAAAAAATGGACCAGCCGGGCGGCCGGCGGAGTCTTAATAATCACAACGGCAAAAATAGGACCGAAACGGAAATAGGGTGGAAAAGATGAAAACAGGAGCCGGAAAAGGGGCTGAAAACCGAATACGGAAGAGGGTAGCATCGCTGCTGCTCTGCCTGATGCTCACGCTGCTGCTTATTGCGGGCGCCGCGGCGACATGCCTTGCGGCGCAGGAAGGAGAGCAGACCGTCCTTCCGGGTGAGAACGGCGAGGAGCTCGTGATCACAGTCGAAGGAAGCGAGGAAGCTGAGAGCATCACGGATATAGAAGAAGACAGCGTCCCTCTCGCGGAGAGCGCGGGAGCGGCCAGGAGCGCCGACGGGATGCACGTCATATGGGCATCGGTATTCCTTGCGGGTACGATAGTCTATGCCGCATACTTCAGCAGGAAGCAGAAAAAGATCTTCCTTCTGAAGCGTAATGTCGCGGAGGCGGAATACGCCCTCCAGCAGGCGGAGCGAAAGGAGAGAGACACATGGGACAGAGCATAGCGGCCGTTCTGATCGGCATCGCGGGGCTTTTGGTCCTTGCGGTATATACGGTGACGGAAAAGAAGAAGATCGAAAGCTTTGGAAAACAGCTTGTCGATGAGTTCAGAGGGGAGGAAAAGCAATGAGCATGATATCAGGCGCTGCGTTTTCTCCGCTTGACGGGATATTTATAGTAGCTCTTATTGTGCTGGCTGTGGTCGCTGCCTTAAAGAACCACAGACTGAAGAGCGAAGAGCGGGAGCTCGAGGAGAAACTTGCGGCCTTTAACAGCAGACTGGCAGAAATGGAAGGCCAAAAAGGCACAGAGAGGATGAGCTGATAATGAACAAAAAAGGGACGAAACATGTTTGGAAGAAGGTACTGGCTGTCGCACTGGCGGTCAGCCTTGCGCTGTATTCAGGAATACAGCTTTCCGACCACGTCCTCAGAGCGAACGAAGGGGACGAGGCGGCGAAGAACGAAGTGAAGACCGAGCAGGAAGTCACAGTAAGCGACGCCGCCCAGACAGAAGGAAACACAGGCGGCACCGGTGAAGATGCTGCGAAGCAGCCGGAAAAGAGCGAAGAGCTCGTGATCTCCGATGAGGGATCCGGAGGCGGCAGTGAAGAGGCCGGCGGCCAGCAGGCCGAAGGTCAGGAAGAGCAGCAGGTCGCGGGTGAAGAAGCCGGCGGCGTAGAAGAGAGCGGCGAAGAAGAACAAGCTGCGCCGGAGGACGAAGAGGAGAACAAGGAAGAAGAGGAGAAAGAGGAAGAGGAAGAAGACAAGGACGTCGAGCCTCTGACCGTTATGTACGACCTCAAGGTGCCCACGAATGCAGCCTTCACTCCGGATATCGTCGGACTTGACGGCGGCAGCGAGACGATCTCGAAAGAAAAGGCACAGAAGAACTACACGGTCAGAAAGCTTTCCAGAAATCTGTACTATACGCAGAAGGACAAGTACAGCCATAAGATCTCGTCGGAGTTCATGGGATGGAAGACCGAGGCGGGCGATATCGTGCAGGCGTCTGACGTCGTCGACCTCATAGACGGAGCGGCGAGGTTCGATAAGAACCGCGACAAGAAAGTGAAACTCCAGGCTACATGGAGCGGCGTTTTCAATTTCAACGCGGACGGCAAGAACAAGTTCGTCACGTTCAGCATATACAAGCTGGGCAGGGTGCCCACGGGCATAGACAACAAGTCGGCTAACTATATCCAGGGCATATACGGTTCTATCATCAAGGCGGGCGACGTGACCCAGCCTCTGATGAAGAACTTCATACGCGAAGATACGGGCCGCGTAGTCATCAATCAGGACTCGAACGGCATCGGAGTCGACTCGTGCGACAGCAAGATCAGGAACATG
>CAMNNG010000045.1 GCA_946545145.1 uncultured Bacillota bacterium | reverse complement strand
TGCGCACCCATAGAGAGCCTCGTCACCCCGGCCGCCCGGTAAGCCTCAAGCTTCTCCTGGGTAAGCGAATTCGGATTCGCCTCCATCGTGATCTCCGCATTATCCGCGATCCCGAATGTATCACGGACCGCATCTAGCAGGCGGCTTATCTGCTCACCCGAAAGAAGCGACGGAGTCCCGCCGCCTATGAAAACAGTATCCGCCGTATACTTTCCGGTGAAGCCCTCATTGAAGCTTTTCAGTTCGCTTACTGCTGCATCCACATAAGCCTCGTACATCTCCGGCGGATAGCCCGGAAACGAGAGGAACCCGCAGTACCTGCACTTTCGCGCGCAGAACGGGATATGTATGTATACACCTATCTTATTGATTTCCATGCCATGATTGTAACATTACTTGAAGCTATTTTCTATCAGTAAGCAAAAAGGCGGCACGTGGCCGCCTCTCCGCTTTGGAGTTTGTATGATCAAATGTTCTTTTTTATCCATTCCAGCGTGTATTTGTCAGTCGGAAGAACGGTCAGGGTGACAGACTGGTAATTATCTCCTCCGAATTCCATCTCGATACTGTACGGGTCATAGCCCTTCTTGACGGTCTGGGTCTCCTGCTTGTATGTACGTGACTGGAAGTCTTTGTCCATCGCCGCCAGGAGTCCGGTCTGCTGCTTCCTGTCAAGCGATACGACGCTTTCCTCTTCATCAGCCTCCAAGGTTCCTGACCCGTATACGATCATCGAATCACATGCCTTCATCTTGCTGAAGCTGAACTTTTCTTTGTATTCACTCGACTCGTATATCACGGCGAGGTACTTTTCAGCTTCATCGTTGATAGCTTTGTTGGAACGCTCCCACGAATACGATCTGTCAAAACTCCTGCCGTTTTTCAGTTTCATCGAGACATCGAATGCGCCGCCTGCCTGAGTGTATGCATCGCTGCCTTCCAGCGAACCTGACTTGAGATATTCCGCGAACACTTTCTGCAGATCACATGCCGCTTCTACGTTCTGCCTGTCCTCAAGATAGATATTCCCATTCTTGTTTCCCTTGAACAGACTGCCGTCATACCTGGGACCGTTCTCATGGCAAATGGCTTCGACCGATACCTTCTCGACTTCCGACGCACCTGGGGCTTTCGTCTCTATCCCGAGCACATCATGGCTGAAGCCGAAGTTGTATCCGGCGATCAGCGCTATGGTCAGCGCCGCGCATACGATGCCGCTCTTTGTCAGGACTTTCGGCGTTCTGTATATCAGGATGCTCATCACGATAAATATGCTGAGGACCGCGATGAGCGCTGCGACTATCCCTGCGATGCTGTCCTTTCCGAACAGGTCCAGGAACAGCAGCTCTGCGAAGGCCGCTCCGAGGAACGTGACCACAGTAAGCAGGGCCGCCTTCGTCCATCCGAATACGAGCGAGTCTCCGCTCCTCTCGATCGGACGCTTCTTATATATCATCAGCGACACAGCTATTACGACTGCCGCGAAGAGCGCCCAGGCTGCTATCTTGATGATCCCTGCTCCCGTAGCGAGCGAGACCGCCGGAAGCGAGTTGATCAGGATCTTTTCCAAAATATCAGACCTGACATATCCTTCTATCCATTCATTCATAGATGCGTCTGCAAGGAACAGCGTCATAGGCACCACTCCATTCAGGAAGCATATATTGAAAAGCGTCATCAGGACATTGCCGCTGATCATGCACGCCAGCACCGTTATCGCAAGCGTTGCCGCGATCATAACTACTGAGTTCAGCACCCACAGAAGCGATGCACTTACTCCTGCTCCCATCGCGATCAGGGCCGCCGCGGTGACTGCGACCGGGATGACGGATACTATCATCTGAGCAGCCAGCGTTCCGAAGAACAGCTGCGTTCTCGTGACAGGAAGGGAATGCATATAGTTCGCTGAGATCTTTCTCTCCAGATATTCGTACATCAGTCCCGCGCTTACGGCTATACATACGATCAGGAAGACCGCCAGCGGGTTCTCCTGCCCGGTTATCCCTGCCAGTGACTGCTTACTTGACTCAGTCTCGTCCAGGAGCATCACCGGCATGATGACAGCCAGGAACATCGATGCTGTGTACAGCAGAGGAAGCGACCAGTATCTCTTGAGATGCTTTCCTATTATCGAGGCATATGGTCTAGATGATGCTGCTGATCTCATCGCTCTCACCTCCCAGTTCGTAAATAAATATCTCTTCCAGCGAAAGCGGCAGTATATCCAGTATCGCCGGATCCTTCGCCCTCAGTACTTCTTCTATCTTCTCGCGGCTCTCTCTGACTATGAGAAGAGTCACAGATCCTCTCGTCTCTTTGTGCAGCACGTTCAGATCTCCGTAAATGTCCGCGGCTGCGCCTGCTTCCTCAGATGCGCCCGCTTCCACAGGACCGCCCTTGAATGCGATCTGCACCTTGTGGACATCGGACTTGAGATCCTCGAGGTCTCTTTCGATTACCATCCTGCCCTTCGAGATGATCCCAATATGATCGCAGTATCCTTCCATCTCTCTGAGGTTGTGCGATGATACGAGCACAGTCGTCTGCCTTTCCGCGACGTCGTCGATGATGTACTTCCAAGCCTTCAGCCTGACGACAGGATCGAGGCCGTCTATCGGCTCGTCGAGTATCAGGCAGTCCGGCATCGCTGACAGCGCGAATATCAGTGCCGCCTGCTTCTGCATGCCCTTTGAAAAAGATGTGATCTTTTTCTTGGGATCGAGGCCGAAGTCCGCTACCATCTTTTCGAATCTGTCCATGTCCCATCCCGGATACAGACCTGCGAGGAATTTCGCCGTCTCTCTCATTCCGTTCCCCGGGAAGAAGTACAGTTCGTCAGATACATAACCGAGCCTCGCCTTGACCTGAGTATTCTCATATACCGGCTGTCCGTCTATAGTGATCTCGCCCTCATCCGGACGCTGTATCCCCATTATCTGCTTGATGATCGTCGTCTTGCCGGCTCCGTTCGTCCCGACAAGCCCGTATATAGAACCTTTTTCGATATTGATATCCAGCCCGTCGAGAGCTGTCACGCCGTCGAATCGTTTTCTGACTCCGCTAACTTTGATCATTTCCAGTCCCCCCTCTCATCCAGCAGTTCTTTTATCGTCTTTTCGGCTTCTTTCTTTGATATCCCCAGATAATACAATTTGCTGATCGCTTCGCGGACCTCAGACCTCGCCTGCTCTATGTCCTGCGGCTGGGCCTCCACCGAGTCCGGCGACTCCACGAACGTGCCGCGGCCTGCCGACGTGTATATGTAGCCCTGCTGCTCAAGCGTTCTGTAAGCCTTCTGCACAGTGTTGGGGTTGACCGTAAGCCTCGCCGCCATCTCCCTGACCGAAGGCACCTTCTCGCCGGCCACCATCACGCCTGAAACTATCAGCTCTTTGAAGTTGTCTACTATCTGTTCGCTTATCGGTTTTCTGCTCTTCACATCGATTTCGAACATTACTTCGGCTCCTTCCTTCATCTGTTCCTAACTGTAACGGAGCAGATCAGATCTATCGTTTGCTGTATGTAGTGTACTATGTGCCGTAGTACACTGTCAACACTTTTTTAATTCCCGGCCTGAAGTGATCTCTCAGTAAGCGAAAAGGCAGTAAGCGAAATGTGAACAAGCAAAAAGACGCGGGCCTTCCCGCGCCTTCATTAGATTCTTCGCATAGTTTTCGGATCGGTCCCGGATCGATCCCCGGCCGATACCGGTATTACTCGACGATAAACTTCTCGAGGATCGTCTCCTCTACATAGTTTGCCTTGACCTCTCCCAGAGCCTTGATGTGAGCTGACTGAAGATGCGCCTGCTGCGCAGCTTCATCGCGCCAGTGCTCGACGAGGAAGAGTTTTTCCGGATCGTCGATCGATGTGAAATACTCATATCCCATGCAGCCGTCTTCGGCTCTCGTCTTCCTTGCGACTTCGAGAATGATGAGTTCTTCGAGGAAATCATCCAGCATTCCCTCTTTCAGGATATAAGTTACATTGAATACCGCTTTGGCTTTTGCTTCGCTCATTTTGACTTCCTCCTTCACCTTTCTATTTGTTATCATCATATTTCAGTACTGCAGTGAATGCTTCCTGCGGGACCTCGACGCGGCCGAACTGCCTCATGCGCTTCTTTCCTTCTTTCTGCTTTTCGAGAAGCTTTTTCTTTCTGGAAATGTCGCCGCCGTAGCACTTTGCAATAACATCCTTACGGTAAGCTCTTACCGTCTCTCTCGCAATTATCTTCTGACCGATGCAGGCCTGGATCGGAACCTCGAACTGGTGCATCGGGATGACTTCCTTGAGCTTTTCGCAGACGAATCTTCCGCGGGCGTAAGCCTTCGAATCATGCACTATCATCGAGAAAGCGTCGACGATCTCCTTGTTCAGCATGATATCGAGCTTGACGAGCTTGCTCTTCTCGTAGCGGACGAATTCGTAGTCCAGAGAGCCGTAGCCGCGCGTCTTCGACTTCAGAGCGTCGAAGAAATCGTAGATGACTTCGTTCAGCGGCATCTCGTAGTGCAGCTGTACGCGGTTTTCCGTGATGTATTCCATGTGGATCATCCTGCCGCGCCTCTCCTGACAGATCTCCATGATGTTGCCGACGTATTCCTTCGGTATCATGATGTCCGCCTTGACGATCGGCTCTTCGATATGGTCGATCTCCAGCGGATCTGGCAGGTTGCTCGGATTGTGCACCATCAGCTCCGTGCCGTCGATCTTGACGACCTTGTATATTACGCTCGGGCTCGTCGTGATGACGCCGAGGTCGAACTCCCTCTCAAGCCTCTCGACGATGATCTCCATGTGCAGAAGTCCGAGGAAGCCGCATCTGAAACCGTAGCCGAGTGCAGCCGACGTCTCAGGCTCGAAGTTGAACGCTGCGTCGTTGACCTGGAGCTTTTCGAGAGCGTCCTGGACGTTCTCATATTTCTCGCCTTCCGCCGGATAGATGCCGCAGTATACCATCGACTGGGCCTTCTTGTATCCCGGAAGAGCCTCATCAGCCGGATCCTTGTCCAAAGTGATAGTATCACCAACGCGCGCGTCCCTTACCTGCTTGATGCTGGCGCAGACGTAGCCTACCTCGCCCGCCCTGAGCTCCTTGCACGGAACGTGGCCCGGCGAGTAGGTGCCGACCTCTGTGACTTCGTATTTTTTCCCTGTATTCATCAGGCGTATCATGTCGCCCGTCCTGACCGTGCCTTCGAATATCCTCGTCAGGATGACGACGCCCTTGTAGTTGTCGTAGTATGAGTCGAAAATAAGCGCCTTCAGCGGGGCCTTCTCATCCCCCTCCGGAGCCGGTATCTTCTCGACGATCTGCTCGAGCACGTCTTCGACGCCAAGTCCCTCTTTCGCGGAAACGAGCGGCGCCTCCGATGCGTCTATACCTATCACGTCCTCGATCTCTTCCCTGACCTCTTCCGGCCTCGCGCTCGGAAGGTCCATCTTGTTGAGGACAGGCATTATCTCAAGATCCTCGTCCATCGCAAGATAGACGTTGGCAAGAGTCTGCGCCTCGACTCCCTGCGTCGCGTCAACGACAAGAACGGCCCCTTCGCACGCAGCAAGCGATCTCGACACCTCATAGTTGAAGTCGACGTGTCCCGGCGTGTCGATGAGGTTGAGTATGTACTCCTTTCCGTCTTTGGCTTTGTAAGCAAGCCGCGTGGTCTGCAGCTTGATGGTGATGCCCCTCTCCCTTTCGAGATCCATGTTGTCGAGGAACTGCTCTTTCATATCGCGCTTCGCGACAACGCCCGTCTTCTCAAGAATCCTGTCGGCGAGCGTCGATTTGCCGTGGTCGATATGAGCTATTATGCTAAAATTTCTTATACTCTGTTTGTAGTCTGTCATAATAGGCATTTTACTGTATTTTTCCCTTGATTTCAACATTAGAATCATTTATACTATCACTTGGCGATTTTGCAGAATGTTATTTTTTTAATGTAAAGTGGGGTGAAAAACACAAATGGCAAACATCAAATCCGCTAAAAAAAGAATCAAAGTAATCGACAAGAAGACAGCGCGCAACAGGAGAGTCAAGGAGCACATCAAGGCAGTCCTCAAGAGCTTTGATGCAGCGCTCGCAGAGAACGATCTCGAAGCAGCTGAGCAGCAGCTCAAACTCGCTGAGAAGAAACTCATGCAGGCCGCTTCCAAAGGAACTATCCACAAGAAGGCTGCATCGCGCAAAGTCGGCAGACTGACGAACAGATTCAACAAAGCGAAGAACGCTTAATCTCGCCCGTCCCCACACGCGTATAAGTTAAATACGCATAGCGTACACAGTTCAGTACGCTCAAAAAAGATAAAAACCATGGCAGTGTCTCCCATGGTTTTTTTATTGCCATTATCGTTTGCCGTCACCCTTCGGCTTTAAAGTCCCAGATACTGTCTGAGATGTTTCAGCTCAGCCTTCGCGTGCTTTTTCGTAAGGTCCGGCGCGCTGAACAGCGAGTAGCCGTCGGCTCCCTTCGCCCTGAGCTTTTTGACCTGGTTCTTCATGTTGTAGCTGGACTTCTTCCAGCCCTTGTCATCGTAAGCCCTGATGCCTGTCCTGTAGAGCGCAAGACCTATGTACATCTTCACGCCCGGAGCCCTCTTCATCCCCATGAACTGCTTCAGCCTCTTCGTATACATCTTGACCTTGCCCCTCGAGCCCCACTTGTCAGACCAGTAGATCTGCGGGATCAGATAATCGATGTATCCGCTGCTCCTGAGCCACGTCTTCACATCCGCGCCGTCGTTCATGTCGTTCTCGTAGTTGCCCTGCGGGCTGACTCCGAAGGCGACGCCGTACTGCTTGTGCGTCTGTTTGTAAGCGGCCTTTATCAGCTTGTTGACGTTCTGGCGCTTTTTCTTCGCGCTGATCCTAACCTTGTATCTCTTGCTGCGTTTGCTTGACTTGACGTAACGCTTTCCATGATAGAAATAGTCATCGAAATGGATGCCGTCGATGTCGTACTCCTGCAGCTCTTTGATCGCCTTCAGGACCCTGTTCCTGCTCGAAAGCCTGGCCGGGTCGAGGTATGTCGACTGTGTGATCCTGTACGGGTTCATCCAGGCGTGCAGCTCGAGCCCCTTCGCGTGCGCTTCCCTGATCATGATCTCAAGCGGGTCGTACGAGTATGTTTTGTAAGCGGACTTCGAACGGGAAGCCCTGCTCGTCAGATACTTCGATGCCGGGAATTTTTTGCTCTTCCACGACGCATCGTCAAAAGCTCTGACATGGAAGAAGATGACGTTGCAGCCGTTCTTCTTTGCGTTCTTCATCAGCTTTTTCGCGTTCTTCGTAAATGTTTTCTCGCTCTTGTTCGAAAGACCGAGCGCATAGAAATCACAGAAGCCGACCCAAAGACCGCGGAGCTCCTGATCCTGGAAAACTATGCTCCTGGATGACACTCTGTTCATCTTGACCGACTTGACTGCAGCCTGCGCCTCATCTGCTCCGGTAAAACCAGCGAACGAAAACGCTCCGGTCACTGCAAGTGCAGCGGCAAGAGCGATCGCTAATATCCGGCTTTTCAAACTTTTCTCTTTAGTGTAAGACATTCTTCTCAAACCACCGGCGCACCCCTGCGCCTTTCCCTTCTTCATTCCGCCCGGGGAAGAAACCTCAGAGAACTATAGATTAGCCTGCCTTTTGATCTTTTTGGTCGTTGTCCTGATAAAATCCTCTTCTCTGATCATTATGTTTCTGATCCGCTTGTAGTCGGGCAGCGTCACATTGATATTGTGTACCTCATCCTTGAACATAGCGTAGAGCTGTTCTTCACTCATGCCCTCGGCTATATGCTCGGAGATGTATTCCATATCCGGAAGGATCTGAGCAGCGACTATCATGTCCTTGCCGTCTTCTTCCTCTCTACCATATACCATACAATCGGTCACGATAGGAAGAGAGTTCACCAAAACTTCAAGTTCTTCGGGGTAAATATTTTTTCCTGTCTTCGTAACGATCACATTTTTGGACCTTCCGGTGATGTAGACCCAGCCCTGCTCGTCCTTGAAACCGAGGTCGCCGGTATAGAATTTGCCGTTGCGCATGACCTTCGCGGTCTCCTCAGGCATCTCGTAGTAGCCGAGCATCACGTTCGGGCCTTCGTAAGCGAATTCGCCTATTCCGTCCTCATCAGGATCTTCGACGGTGATCTTTCCGTACGGCACCTCAGGTCCGCACGAGCCCGCCTTGATGTATATGTCGTGCCTCAGTTTTTCCGGAGTTCCGGCGATCAGCGGAGCCGTCTCCGTAAGACCGTATCCCTGAGCTATATCGAAACCGAGATCCATCAGTCCCCTCATCGCGACTGGATCGAGGGCAGCGGCTCCGACTATGAACAGTCTCAGCTTGCCGCCGAAATTCCTGTATACCGATTTGAAGAGGCTGCGCCTCTTGTCTATGCCGAATGCCATCAGGTTCCTGTTGAGAGCGATGAGCGCCCTTAGAGCCCTCTCCTTGTTCTGCTTTTTGACCTGCCTCATTATCTTGTTGTAGATAGACTCGACTATGAGCGGCACCGCGACGAGTATGCTTACTCCGGCCTCTTCCATATTCTTCTGAACGTACTTCAGACCCTCGCAGAACGCCACGCACGCGCCCTGCGAATAGACCGTTATGATGTCCATCGTGCACTCGAAAGTGTGGTGGATCGGGAGCACCGAAAGCGTGACATCGTCATCCTTCAGATGGACGCAGCGGCTTGCGGCAAGGCTCGCGAATGTGATGTTTCTGTTCGACAGCATGACGCCCTTCGGCTCGCCCGTCGTTCCGGAAGTGAAGAGCAGCGACGCCAGAGCGTTCTCATCGATCTCGATGTCCGTATATGAAGTGACGCCCTGCGAAACAAGCTCCCTGCCTTCGCGCACGGCGTTCATGAGATGTCCCGGCCTGTCTTCATCGGCCGGATCCATGTATGTGCTCATGCTGAATTTGCGTTCGATGTCGAGAGCCTCGAACGCCTTGTCGTACTTTCCCGTATAGAATACAGCGGAAAGGCCGGCCCTCGCGCTGAGGTTCGCGATCTCTTCGCTGCTGAGCTCTTTGTCGAGAGGCACGCAGATGCCCGCGCCGCACAGGACGGCGAAGTAAGCGACCACCCACTCGTAGCAGTTCGCGCCTATGACGCCGATCTTCTTTCCTTTAAGACCGTTTTCCACCAGATAAGTGCCCAGTCCGTCGACATCTTCTTTGAATTCCCTGTATGTAATATCTTTATATGGAGCGCCCCTTCTCTCCTTGACTTTGTAAGCAGCCTTGTCCGGGTAAAGGCGTGTGCTGATGGCCATCATATCCTTGAGCGTCTTCACATCATCGACCTTATGATGCCACTTGAATCTCGACTCCTCCATATAAAAACATCTCCTCTCTTTTCAGTTCGCCAACTGCGAACTGATATGATATAATACGTGGAAAGATTGAGTTGGAATAATTGTAACAATTATATCATATAACCAACAATTTGTATCAACATACTGCAAATGGGGGTGAACTTTTGAGCACACATATCAACGCTGCGAAAAACGGCGAGATAGCTGAGAGCGTTCTTCTTCCGGGAGATCCGCTGAGAGCAAAATACATCGCCGAGAACTTCCTTGAAGATGCTTACTGCTACACCGAGATCCGCAACATGTACGGCTTCACCGGAACATACAACGGAAAGAAGGTCTCCGTACAGGGAACGGGCATGGGAATGCCGTCGATGGGCATCTACTCATGGGAGCTGATGACCGAATACGGAGTGAAGAACCTGATCAGGATCGGAACGGCAGGTTCATTCCACGAAGACATCCATATAGGGGATGTAGTGATGGCTACGGCCGCGAGCACAGACTCAAACTACATACACGCCTTCCCCGCTCCGTCCGGATACTCTCCCTGCGCCGACTGGGGGCTTCTTCTGAAAGC
>CAMNNG010000044.1 GCA_946545145.1 uncultured Bacillota bacterium | reverse complement strand
ATTCGCATTTGAACCCGTCATATCATCACTCCTTCCGCAGCCGGCCGCAAAGATCACAGCCGCAAGCAGCACCGCAGCAGCAAGGACATATCTCACTCTAGTCATCATCACAAAGACCTCCCTGTCTTATGAAATTCGTTTGCGCGCGTTTCTTCAGTTCGGGCGGCGGAAGCATCTCTTTCGTCGTTTCCATCATCTTCATCAGCCACGCCATGTTCCCCGCGGTGCCTTCAAGTATATCCAGGCCTTCCTGATCGGCCATGACTTCGCCCGGCTCAAGTCCGAAGACCATGCTCTCACCTTCCGAAGGCGCTATTATCATGCCCGCGCAGATCATGAAATGATATATATCATCGAGCAGCGCAACGCCGCCTGTCCGCCTCTGGACCGAGCACGCAGCACCGACCTTTCTCCTGAGACCCCCGCCTCCGCGGTCCTGGAAGAACAGTCTGTCGAGGAAAGACTTCAGCTGCCCCGGCATAGAATCGTAATATACCGGTGCCGCTACGAAAAGACCGTCTGCTTCATATATCTTCTCTGCAGCCTCATGGAAGTCCGCATCGTCCTGTACGCATCTTCCCGTCTTCGCGCAGGCCCAGCATCCTCTGCAGCCGCTGATATCCATGCTGCCGATCTGCAGGAGCTCAGTTTCTATTCCCTCTTTTTCCAAAGTGGCGGCGAACAGTTCCGCCACTTTCGCGCAGTTCCCGTTCTTCCTCGGGCTGCCGTTGACTATTATCGTTTTCATTTCTTTTCGTACCTCGCTATCCTGATCCCGATGCGGTCCTTCTTCGTCCGGCGCCCTACCTCGAGAAGCTTCGCCTTTCCCTTGTGGCGTATCACGAGCTCAGCGCCTTCGCTTACTGTCATATCGGGGCGGCCGGCCTCCATGTGATCCACGAAAACCAGGCCCTGCCGCACCGCTTCGGCGGCCTTGCCCCTCGACATCCTGAAAGCGCTCGCAAGCACTGCGTCGAGCCTGAGCGAAGCCACCGTGTCGCCGGCTTCCGTCCACGTCTGCTCGGGGATGCGAAGTTCGGACAAGGGGACCTCTTCAGCCGATATCCTTGCCCGGCCTGCGCCCGTCAGGTTCTGGAGCAGGAACTCCGCCATGTCCTTCAGGACTATGATGTCAGCGCCGCCCTCATTCACCAGTATATCGCCGGTGACGCTGCGGCTGATCCCAAGACCCATCAGCGCGCCGAGATAATCGCTGTGCGAGAGAGCCCGTCCGCTTCTTGCCGCTTCGGAGTTTTTCGGCACCGAAGCGCGGATCACGGTCAGGACATCATCGAAATATGTTCCGTCCATATAGTAAGGAAGGCAGGCCATCACGACCCTGTCGGCATCATCGTAGCCGCCCGAGTAAGCGATCGTCACATCGCCCTGCCTCTCGCCGAACTTCTTTCTCAGGATCGACTGCTGGCGGGCATCCAAAAATCCGCTGCACGCGGGGATGTCCCTTGCGGCGCACCTTCCTATCAGATCTTCTGCCTGTGCTAAAAGCAGTTTGTCGTCGTCCATGTTCCAGCTCCTTATACAAACATCACCATGTAATGAGGCAGGGTCGTCTTTCCATCAGATGCTCCTACATTTCCATCCACGAATTTGTAAGCATCTTCAGGTCCAAACTCATCTATATATCTGTTCAGTGATACGGTTGCCGTATTGCCTGCCTTCACCTCGACCGGGGCCACTCCTCCGTCTTTTTCGATCACGAATTCAAGTTCCTGGCTGTCGTTCGGTCGGTAGTAATATAGATCGTATCCTCTTTTTATCAGCGACTCTGATATTACATTCTCATATATGCCGCCCTTTGCAGCCCCTTTGATCGTATTGTTAAGGATCGCAAGTTTCGTCTGCATGCCATACATTGCGCAAAGCAGCCCTGTATCGTTTATATACAATTTGAACTGTTCGTCTATCGCATTTGCCATCAGAGGAATAAGCGGCTGACGAACATTATAGCAGATATGCACAAGCGCCGAATCTTTCAGCCACTGCACGCTGCCACCGTACTTTTTCCGCGTTTGCCCTTTTTCAACAGTCGAATACTGGAATTTCTTTAATTCCTTCGCAAGCTGTTTCGGTATCGCATCATAGCATGCCTGTACCTTTGTCTTTTCTGCGCCCTTTGCATATTTGGAAATATCAAACTTGTAATCCATCAGTAATCTTTCCTGGATCTGCGCAACTCTGTTGAAGTCATGGTTCGCTGTATAATCCGCAACGACTTCCGGCATTCCTCCGACCACTATATATTCACGGAACAATCTAAGATAGTTGTCGTTGATCTCTTCAGGCACCTTTGCCTTCGAATCGTAGCAGTCTCTCAGCAGATCAACGGCATCTTCGCTGTACCCTTCAGCCCATAGGAACTCTTCGAAGTCGAGTGAATACATGGTAAGGAAAGCCTCATATCCCGTCGGGACAGAATCAGGCTCTTCTGCGTCTCTGTTGCCGTTTTCCGCATATGTCAGTCCAAGCAGACTCCCTGATGTTATAACATCATATCTGCCGTCTTCCGCCAGGAATTTCAAAGCCGTTCTGGCATTTCCGCAGGTCTGTATCTCATCCAGGAAAATCAGCGTCTCCCCGGGGATCAGTTCTATATTTCGAATGAATGCGCTCATCCTCTTGTATATCTCATCAGCCGAAATGTTCCCGCTGAAGATCTCCTTCATTTCTTTCTGCTCTATGAAGTTGATCTCAATAAAAGATCTGTATTCGTTTCTGCCAAACTCCCTGATGATATATGTCTTTCCGACCTGCCTGGCTCCTTTGACCATAAGGCATGTTTTTCTATGCTCTGATTTCCATTCGAGCAGCTTGTCATAAGCTTTTCTTTTCAGCATGACCCTTCCCTCCAATGCTCACACCGTTAGAATACAGTGTTTTCAACGGTTCGTCAAGAAAAAGGAATAGAATCGGATGGTCGAATTCACAAAAAAGGAATAAAATCGGGTATTACAAATCGCAAAAAAGGAATAGAATCGGGTATTCAACTAGCAAAATAAGCATAAAAACCGCCGACACCTCTAAGGCACCGGCGGTCTGTCTGTTTCTTTCTATGATCAACTGATCTTCCTGCTTACAGCGGATTTCCGCAGCTGTTGCAGAACTTCGCTCCCTCGCGCACTACCACGCCGCATGTGCTGCAGCGTCTGACCTGAGGCTGAGCCGGCTCTTCCGGCTGCTGTACTTTCACTTCTGCAGTTTCTTCTGCAGGTGCTTCCGCAGGCACTTCACTTACTGCGCCGGCATCTTCCGGAGCGGCCTGCTCTTCCGGCATGGGAGCAGCCTCGCCTGCAGCCGTCTGCTCCGTCTGCTCTGTCTGCACCTCAACCTGGCCTGCGCCTGCCGCCTGCGTATCAGCCGCGCTGTCTTCCGCCTTTGCGCCGCCGACCTTCTGTTTCATATCACCAAAGCCGCTCTTGATGTCGCTCCATTCATTCTTGAAGCTGAACTCAGCATCACCAGCGATATTGCTGTTGTTATAGATATCATTCATCAGGATGATCTCAGAGCTCCTATAGTAGGGCATTACCCAGATGAGCAGGATGCCCATCGTGATGCCGCAGAGCAGGAACCAGCCGATGAACGACAGCCAGAATACGAAAACTCTGCCTTTCTGCCCCTTCATCATAGCCCAGCTCTTCTTCAGCGCCTCGACAGCTGTCGCGTCCTTCTCTCTCATGAGTATGTACACGGCCATGAATATCCCGAGATAAATGAAAACGAATGCGATACAAAGGGCAACGAATAACAGGAACATGAGGAAACCGCCGAAGCCAGCCGCCGCGCCCGCCCCAACGCCTGAACCGTAGCCGGATCCATACATGCCATAACTGTTCATGCCCATGCTCATCACGGCGCCGATCATTGCGGCCAGCGCCGACATTACGGCAAAGACGCCGACGAGCAGCGGGATCATCTGGATCACCTGAATGAGCAGTCCCACGAGGAACGACTCACCGAATTTATCCTTGAAGCCCTGGAGCAGCATCATCTGCCCGACCTTTTCGCCCTGCGTGGATCTGTAGTACAGATAGGTGGTCCCGTAAGCGAGCGGTCCAGTCACTACGAACGCTCCTATGCCTCCGGTGAAAAGCGCCGCTACAGCTCCCGCGGCCGCAGACAGAACGATGGCGAGAAGAAGCTCGCCCCACTGTTTTTTCACATTCTCTTTCCCGAGTTGTTTGATAGTTTTCCTGTCCATCAATATCCTCCCTCTTCTTCTATGTGATTATATATGATCGCGTCTTCCCTTTTAGTTTACACCATTTCGCAGGCGCGTTCTTCAAAAATCCGCATCTAAAAAGCCGGCACCCATTACGGATGCCGGCTCATCTTGCTTACATCTTGCTCCTGAGCGGGCAGTCAGAGATGCTGATCTTCCCGGCCAGCGTCTTCAGCCCGTGGTCCGTCAGGTAGTCGCGCAGTATCGGTTTGGACTGCGTCGACTCGGGGCCTATCATTACCTCGGTTATGAGGTCCTCGATCTTCACCCCGCCCCTGCGGCACATCCGGTTCAGATCCAGCGGATAATACTTCTTGATGCGCTCCCTCGCGACGTGATACTGCGGCTTCAGCTGCAGACTTTTCACATCGGAAGGCATGACGACCAGTCTGTACTCGCTCTCGCTCGCAAACGAGGGGTGTTTGTAAGCGGCCGAATTGCGGCAGACTTCCACTACGATCTTTTTCAGCTCCATCGCATCGCGCAGATACGTCCTGCTCTTCAGCAGTTCGAAGAGCTTCTCCGCGAGCGGGTGGTCGTCCATGTCGTTTTGATATGTCACCTTAGTAAGCGAGATCGCAGTGCCCGTCAGCTTTTCGAGCATCGCTTTCCTGAAGCACAGGCAGACTCCCTTGCCCCTGTTCGCATAGCGTTCCCATTGAGCGGCGTCGTCCCTCGACTCCGAGAAGCATGCCGCATACGCCGACAGGTCAAAGTAGTGGTTCTTTACGATACGCTGCACCTCATCGAGGCTGCTCGCCATCTTTTCGTCGCCGATCTGCTCGAACCTCTTTTTGACAGCATCAAAGAGACCGGAGATGAAAAGATCCATCTCCCTCGAATCGTTCATATTGAGGACATTGTTGACTCTGAGCTCTCTTCTGTTGATGATCCCGTCCAGCGACGTGAAGTCTGTATAGTGGTATAAAAGCTGTTCCATCTCTTACCCCCGCAATGCTTCTCCGGCTCATCCAAGGATGGCGCGGGCGGCGTCCTTTATGATATCGCTATGGTCGAAGGCGAGGCGCTCCTGCGTCAAAGGCTTCCAGCACCCGTCTTCGCCTTTCTCGACCGGCACCCAGTGTATGGACGCGGCGTCATCGGCCGCAGCCGGCCTGAGCACGTCACCCTCTACAAGTGTCGCGAAGGCTGCCGATACCGTCCATCCCCTCGGATCTCTTCCGGGGGCGCTGTAGATACCGGTCAGCTTCAGCTCCTGACCGGTAAGGCCGGTCTCCTCCTGAAGCTCTCGGGCGGCGCTGCTTTCTATCGTCTCTCCCGGCTCGGCAAAACCGCCCGGCAGAGCCAGACATCCCATGAACGGGTGTCCCTTTCTTCTGATCATCAGCAGATGGATATCCTCACCTGTTTTGCGGAATATCAGTATATCTGCTGTAAGCGACGGCTTCGGATAACCATCCGAAGAATACTGGGAAAGAAATTCCTCTTCCGTCCTTCCGTTTTCGTCTCTCAAAAGCATATCCTCAGTCATGACCGCTCCTTTCTCCCAAATCGACCGTATCACAAACTGCCTCCTTACCGCCGATCAAAGGCAGGCATCTATTTGCATGCTTCAAGTATACCGCAAACAAGCCTGAATGTCCTCTTTGCCGAGGATATCGACATCTTCTCGTCCGGTGTGTGCACGTCCATCAGATCAGGTCCGATCGAGATGGCATCAAAGCCTTCTCCGATTTTCTCTGCTATGAGGCCGCACTCCAGTCCTGCGTGGATGCCCAGGACTTCGGGGTCATGTCCGTACTGCTCTTTGAAAACGCCTATAGCTGTCTCACGCAGAGCGGAATCTGCAAGGTATTCCCAGCCCGGATAATCTCCGTCGAAGCTGACCGATCCTCCGAGGACTTTCGCAAGAAGCTCGAGTCTGTCCATCAGCATGTGCTTGCGGCTCGCTGAAGAGCTTCTGATCGCATATATGAATTTTACAACTCCGTCTTCAGTGTTGACTGCGCCAAGGTTCAGGCTCGTCTCGACCTCTCCTTCGGCAGCAGCGCTCATATGCTGGATACCGTTGGGAGCCGTCATCAGCCATGTAATGATGCGTGCGGAGCTTTCTTTGTCCATGATCTTCACGTCCTGTGCGCCGTCTTCGCTGACCGTGATCTTCATGTCCGGATCCGTCGCCTGGAATTCGTGCCTGAGCACTTCTTCGAATGCAGCGATCTCGTCCCTGATCTGATCGATTTCAGCCTTGTTGACAGCGGCTTTCGCTTCCGTCTTCTTGCAGATGACGTTTCCGACCTTTCCGCCTTCTACGAGAGCGATCCTTACATCGTGCTTCTTCGAGATCTCAGCGAGGACGCGTCCCATCACTTCATTCGAGTTCGCCCTCTCCTTGATGATCATGATGCCGGAGTGGCCGCCTGTAAGACCGTCGATCGTTATGTCGATCACAGCCTCTTCCTTTCCGGCCTCAGCGTATCCTGCCGGAATGCTTGCTACGGCGTTCGTGCCGCCTGCGCAGCTTACTGTGAATATGCCTTCCTCCTCGGAGTCGACGTTGATCATCTTTCTGGCTGTGACGTTCGAAAGATCGAGCGCTCTTGCGCCTATCATGCCGATCTCTTCGTCCGAAGTGAAGATGCACTCGAGGGCCGGGTGGCCGAGCTCTTTAGAATCGAGGACTGCGAGCGCCATCGCTACAGCTATGCCGTCGTCGGCTCCAAGAGTCGTTCCCTCAGCCGACATCCAGTCACCGTCTGTAACGAGGTCCAGACCTTCTTTGGTCATGTCCTTGGTGCACTCAGCCGTCTTTTCGCATACCATGTCCGTATGGCCCTGCAGGATCACCGGATCAGCATTCTCATATCCGGGCGCTGCAGGCTTTTTGATGATTATGTTGTTCGCATCGTCGACGCTGCACCAAAGGCCGCGGTCTTCAGCGAACTTCACGATATATTTTGTGATCTCATCGGTGTTTCCCGAACCGCGCGGGATCTGTGACATCTCCTCGAAGTAGTCAAACACCTTTTTCTCCATGTCTTCCATCGTCATTCATCCCTTTTCTCATTATCGGGCAGGACGTAGACCCTCCTGCCCTTTTTGTTTTCTTTACAAATGTAGCCTTTTTCAAGCATGAATCTCAGCAGCTCATCCTGAAAGGCCTTTCCATCACTGATGATGGCCGTCTTCTTTGAGTGGAACTCCTTTGCCCTGACATCCTGTATGATATATCCGATCTCGTTCTTCGTAACGCAGTCGTGATCCTTGAGATAATCAAGGACCCGGCGCGCGCTGTTGTTGAGAAGCATATCGTTAAGACGCTTCTCTTCATTCATTTTTCTTTTCAGGCCTATAACATACAGAAGCATCGTCGCCAGCGCGAACAGGATGATCCCGATCACTATGACCATCGTCTGACTCATTTGTCTCTCTCCGTTATTATACAGTAAAACCGCAGCAGATGCTGCGTTCCGCTTATTCGCGTCCGCTTACTTTCCCTTGCGCGGATCCGCGAATTCAATATAGCCTACGCGGCTCAGCGTTTCCATGAACTGGCTCAGCCTTTCGTAAAGAGGCTCGGCGTCTTTGCCGAACTTCTTTTCGACCTTCTTTCCTATTTCATAGATGCTGCTTTCTCCGTCTATGCACTGCCAGACGTAGCTTCCCTGGCCCTCGAGCCTGATGTGGCTCGTCTCTGGGCTGGAGAAGAACTTCTGCGCTATCTTCGCGTAGATACCTTTGTTTTTCTGGTGGACGGTCACTGTGCCGTCATTGACTTCCCAGTCAAGATCCCCCTTGATGCGGGGGATCCTGTCCAGGTAGTTTTCGCTTTTTTTATTTCTTTTCATCTTTCTTTGTATATGCGTGCTTGTTCCACAGCGAGAACTTGAGGATCGAAAGCAGCAGAAGAGCGAACGCTACGAGTCCGCCGATCTGACCGATGCTGAACGAACCAGAAATGTCGATGACCTCGCCGAGAGTGGAGCTTCCGACCGGAATGATGGCAAGAGCCGCCAGCAGGATGCCGACAAGACCTTCGCCTGCGATCATGCCCGACGAATAGATGACGCCGCTGCTGATGACCTTCTCACGGTCCGCTTCATTGTCGAACTTTTTCTTATCCAGGAACAGTCTTACAAGGCCGCCTGCCATAAGTCCGGCGGACAGGTGGATCGGCAGATAAAGACCGATCGCAACAGGCATTGCCGGGATATTCAGGATCTCGATAACGATAGCGAAGAACGCTCCTACGAATACCAGTCCCCACGGGAGGTTGGCATCCATTACGCCTTCGATGACCATCTTCATCAGTGTTGCCTGAGGAGCCGGAAGTTCCTGGCTGCCGAATCCCCATGCAGCGTTCAGAAGATAAAGTACGCCTGCGATAGCAAGACCGGATGCGACAGAACCGATGACCTCACCATACTGCTGTCTGTACGGCGTAGCACCGACGATATATCCTGTCTTCAGGTCCTGAGACATGTCGCCCGCCATAGCTGCGATGATGCAGATGACAGTACCGATCATGATTGCTGTTACCATTCCTGCGCTTCCTGTGTTTCCTGTAGCCTTGAGTATTATTGTCGAGAAGAGCAGCGTCGCGATCGCCATGCCAGATACCGGGTTGTTCGAGCTTCCTACGATACCGACCATCCTGGACGATACTGTAGCGAAGAAGAATCCGAATACGACGATCAGAAGGGCCGGTCCGAATCCGATGGGGATTGTCGGCCAGAAGATAAGAATAGCAAGAGCGATGATCAGGAGAACGCCGACATATTTGAGGTCGAGGTCTTTTCCTGTCCTGTCCAGAGTTCCGGCCATGCCGTCTCTGTTTTTCAGGCTCTTGATGTTCTCTCCAAATGTCTTGACGATCAGCGGCAGAGACTTGATGAGCGAGATCATACCCGCAGTAGCAACAGCACCTGCGCCGATGTATCTGATGTAGCTTCCCCAGAGTGACCATGTGTCCATTTCACTGATGGGAACGTCTGACGGGAACATTACCATGCTGCCGCCGAACTCTTTGATAAGCGGCATCAGCATGAACCATGCGACTATGCCGCCTGCGAACATGTAAGCGGATATCGTAGGTCCTACGATGTAGCCAACGCCCGCGAGAGCCGGAAGTACGTCCATACCTACTCCGGAACCGTCATATTTTTTGAAAGCCCAGTCGACTTCGCTCGGGAAGAGCTTGATTCCGTCTGCGATGAACTTGTACAGCGCAGCGATACCGAGACCTGCAAATACAGTGCCTGCGGCCGCGCCGCCTTCTTCACCGGCGATCAGGACCTCAGCGCATGCCGTGCCTTCCGGATAAGGAAGCACGCCGTGCTCCTTTACGATCAGCGCCTTACGGAGCGGGATCATAAAGCAGATGCCGAGTAATCCGCCGCATATGCACACGAGGGCGATCGTCAGGTATCCCGGAACTTCTCCGGCACCTTCATTCGCCCACATGAATACGGCAGGCAGTGTGAATATGGCTCCTGCAGCCAGGGATTCACCGGCAGAACCGATCGTCTGCACCATGTTGTTTTCAAGGATCGATTCCTTCTTCATGATCATGCGGATAACACCCATGGATATTACCGCAGCAGGGATCGAAGCCGATACTGTGAGTCCGACTCTGAGTCCGAGGTAAGCATTCGCGCCGCCGAATACGATGGCCAGAATGATACCAAGGATGATCGAGGTCACCGTAAATTCCGGCATGACTTTGTCAGCCGGAACAAACGGTTTGAACTCTGATTCATTGTTGTTCATTTCGATAAGTCCTCCTTTGAACTCATCCGCTTTCCGCTACCAACCACAGACCTTTTCGGGTCCAATCTTATCAGTCATACATCAGGCTGATGCTATTAACAGAAAACAGATGTATTAA
>CAMNNG010000043.1 GCA_946545145.1 uncultured Bacillota bacterium | reverse complement strand
CTGGGAAGCCAGGACGAAAGCGCAGTGTTCGGTGACACCGCATATTACTACGGTCTGTTTGACGACGGCGAGAAATCCTCTTCAAACAAAAGCGGGACCGTGATCGATCCCGCGAAAGTGTTCAAAAGCACGAAGTTCACCGAGGATCAGACGATCCGCAGGGCTGACGACGGAAGCCTCTCCGTCACGGGCGGCTATCTCAGAACAGTGAGTGATCAGCTGAAGGATTCTGGTGCCCGCCTCTGATGCCATCCTGCCGGATCTGTCTCTGGATCCGGATTTTTCTCTGAACGAAGAACGTCAGGACAGACAGAGCCGTCACTATAACGAACATAATTATCTGTCCGGGGAGTTCTTTCCCAATGACCACAAATACGATTTCTATAGTTATGAGTATGAATCTGTGAGAGAAATATATCCAGACACTCATCTTCCTCATCAGGACCGAGCTTTCCCTTTCGGCCTTGGCGCGCTCAGGATCAGCCGAGGGCTTCTTTGATATTCCTACTAGCAGGAGCAGAAGGGCTGCAACGAAGAATATCTGCGAGATGTAAAGCGAACGGTCGTCGAGATACGCTTTGCCCCTCAGCGTAGCGATCTCACCGATATATGCGGCGAAGAGGATGACGCAGATGACTGCCGTCATGCCGGTGCCGCTTCCGCGCTCAGGTCCGTGAATGGCTTTTTCTATCCGCTTACTGTTTATCTCCGATGCCTTCATGCCGGCCGCAAGGAGGAAGAATCCGACGAAGACGCCGTTCCTCGCTGAAACGAAAGTGTCCATGTATCCGGTCAGGACTCCAGCAAGCGTCGTTCCCTCCGCGATGAAAAAGTAGTTGTTGCAAAGGAGGGCAAAGGCGAAAAGGACAATTCCTATCCCAAGGGCAGCGCCGAGCCTCCGCGGCTCAGCCTTCAGAAACGGGAGCAGCATAAGAGCTCCGATGATGAGGGCGGCGACGTACCACATCGCGCCGTACGGATACCATATGCCTTTGCTTACCACCGCGATGACGGCATACCTCAGCTCGGTATCCTGAGTCATATAGTTATAGATGACATTCATCACCGCGTTCAGAACGTCGCAGACTATGAACGGAACGATGAGCCTCATCACATACGTCCTGATGACGCCCGGCGCATCGCCCTTCGATCTGATCTTTTCCATGAGGAAGAATCCCGATGTCACGAAAAAGAAGGGAACGGCAAGCCTGAAGAATCCCTGCTGCAGCCAAAAGCCCGCGTCTTCCGAAAGCGCCTCCGAAAAATGCGTATGGATGGCAACTATGCACGCGGCAAAGATCAGCCTCGCCGCGTCTACCGCGGTATACAGCCTTCTTTCCATATCACAGGTCCTGCCCTTCTCTGTCCGTCTGTCTGCCGTCCGTCTGCCTGCTGCTTTCTATCTTCGCGGGCGACACATCGAAATATCCCCACGAATTGTTGTATCTGCTGTAGAGGAGGTTGCCCGGCGCAGCGCTTACGCTGAACGCTATCGTCCCTCGCAGGGCGTCGTGCTTGACGAAGGATCCGTCCATGAAGATCTCGAGCATTATCATCTCGAGATTGTATTTCCCCGGAGCGAGCCCCGATATATCGAGTTCGACTTCAGTGTCGAAGGCGAGAGCGTCCGTCCCGTTCTCCCATGGATCGAATATCTCCGAATACGATATCCCGACGGCCCTCTTGTCGTCCGTCCATATCCCTATCCGAAGCTGCATCGGCGGGAGCTTCTTCTCAGCTGTCCAGCTGAGGCGGAAGTGGAGTTTTTCTCCCGTCTCATAGGCGTTGCCTGCTTTGCCGTCGATCAGCTCTATATGCTCCATGTGACACAGGCCGTCGCTGTCGAGGACCCTTTCCATATCAGCCAGGTTCCTGCCCTCTTCATTCGAAACGTCTTCGATGACGTATCTGTGCACGGCGTCCTCCACGTCGCCGTCGAACTCTATCCTTCCCTCATTCATCACGATGCATCTTTTGCAGAGCATCCTTATCATATGTATATTGTGGCTCACGAAAAGTATCGTCCTTCCGGAGCGCGATATTTCCATTATCTTGGCTATGCACTTGTTCCTGAAGTTCACGTCGCCCACAGCGAGGACCTCGTCCATCATGACGATCTCAGCGTCGAGGTTGACCGCGACCGAGAAAGCGAGCTTCATGTACATGCCCGAAGAATACCTCTTGACCGGCGTATCGATGAAGCGCCCGCACTCCGAGAACTCTATGATCTCATCTATCTTAGCGTCGATCTCCTTCCTCTTCATGCCGAGTATCGCGCCGTTGAGGTAAATGTTCTCCCTTCCTGTAAGCTCCGGATTGAAGCCTGTTCCGACCTCGAGCATCGAGGCCACCTTTCCGCCGAGGCATATCTCACCTTCCGTCGGAACAGTAACGGCGGAGATCATCTTGAGCAGGGTGGATTTTCCCGCCCCGTTGTGGCCGACTATGCCGACGACCTCGCCCTCGGTGACGTCAAAGGACACATCGTTGACCGCAAGTATCGTGTCGGCGGCGTACTCTTCATTTCCCGTACGCCTGTACCTGCGGTCTTTTCTCGCGCTGGCCCCGTCGATCATCCCGAGCCTGTATTTCTTTGTTACGTGATCCACGCGGATCATTATCCTTTCCTTATCCACGGCCGCCTCCTCACACAGTATCGATGAACGTCCGCTCGGTCTTGTTGAAGGCCGCGAGACCTATCAGAGCCAGGGCGCACACCGTGACCCAGCTCAGGGCGTAGAATCTCCAGTCGAAGAACCCCTCTCCGAACATGACGCATCTCATTGCAGTAACGACGGGCGCGAACGGGTTCAGAAGGTAGACCGTCCGCCAGGTCTCAGGTATAAGAAGCAGCCCGTAAGCGAGCGGAGATCCGTACCGCCACAGCTGCATGAAAAATCCGAGCATCATCTGCATGTCCCTGTACTTTACAGTAAGCGCAGATATCAGCATCCCGAACGAGGCCGCGAGCAGCATCAGCTCCAGCATCAGCACAGGAAATAGAATGACCGTCCACGAAAGATGGACTTCAGCCAGGCCCGCGAACGCGCAGACCACGTAGATGGCTATGAAAAGCGCGAACTGTATCACGAACGATATGAGCTTCGAAAGCGCTATCGTCACCGGCATCACGAGCCTTGGGAAATACACCTTTCCCATTATCTGCTGGTTGTCGATGAAGAGCGTGGACGTTTCGCTTACTACGGCCGCGAAGTAGTCCCACACGACCGTGCCCAGCATGTAGAACAGAAAGCCCGGCAGCACAAGGTCCGCCGCGGAAGCGGCGTCAGCCGTCGTGAGCTTTGCGAGGCCTCCGAAGAAGACAGTGAATACGAGGGTAGTAAGCAGCGGCTTTATGACGGCCCAGGCAGGTCCGAGAATCGTCTGCTTGTACTGGGTCACGAAGTCGCGTTTTATCAGCATCAAAACAAGATCTCTGTAGGCCCACAGTCCTTTGAGATCTACCTGCAGGAGCCTGCCGTGAGGCCTTATTACTTTTTCCCACTTTCCACTGCTGTTCATATGAATATTATACTTCATTTATCAAATTTGTGTGGCAGTTGTCATTTTTGTGTGCTACTATTTTCTCATGAAAGACCACAAAAAACTGTCAAAAGAATTTTTCGATAATCAGGCTTCTATCTATGACGAAGTCGAAGCTGCCGGCGGCAACGCCAGGTCGCTCTACCCGCACATCATCAGGCTAATGGATGAACACGGTTTTGATTCCGCGCTCGACGTAGGCTGCGGAACAGGTGAGCTCATCGACATCATACTGAAGCAGGAACCCGGAAAGCGGTTCACGGGAATCGATATCTCTGATGAGATGATCCGCATCGCCGATGAAAAACTCGACGGCGCCGCATCATTCATCGTCGGAGACAGCGAGGATCTGCCGTTCGATGACTGCTCCTTCGATGTGGTCATATGCAACCACTCGTTCCACCATTATCCGGCTCCTGAGAAGGTCCTCGTCGAGATCAGACGGGTGCTCAAAGGCGGCGGCCTCTTCATAATGGGAGAGAACTACCTGCCTGACTCAGAGCTCAAGGCCATGAACCGCAAGCTCCGTTTCTCGAAGAGCGGCGACTTCAGGATGTACTCGGGATCCGAGCTCCTGTGGATGATGAACAAAGTGTTCTCATGCGTCCACTATGAACTCGCCGGAACGAAGAGCTGCATCGTCTGGGGCATCCGCTGAGCCCTTGCTTAAGGCCGGATCACCGCTTTTTCAAAGCAGCGCACTCGTCCACGAATCTCTGGGCGATGGCTTTTGCGTTGAAATTGTCCGCCATGAATTCTTTCGCTTTCATGCCCATATTTGAAGCCTCTTCAGGATGCGTCATCATGAAGATGATCGCTTCCTTCATTTTTTCCATATCTTTCACCGGCACGAGGAGGCCGCTTACTCCGTTTTCGATCAGGTCTGACGGTCCGTCCGGGCAGTCGGTCGATATGCACGGAAGCCCCGCGAACATCGCTTCCATCAGGGCGTTCGGCTGACCCTCGAAGTTCGAGCTGAGTATGAAGGCGTCGCTTTCGGCGTACTTCTCAGGAAGTTCGTTCGTCCTTCCCGGGATGGTGATCCTTCCCTCCATGCCTTCTTTTTTCACCAGCGCCTTCAGTTTTCCTTCGAGATCTCCGGCGCCGTATATCGCAAGCGATGCTTTTTCATTTCCTGTCTCGCGGACAGCCGCCGCGAAGGCCCGGATCAGCATCGCATGGTTCTTCTGTCCAACGAGGCGGCCGGCAGTGACGAACTTCGTTATCTCGTCTTTCGCCGGCACCGAGATCTGCGTGAACGATCCGTCGGTGATGTTCGGGACTATGAATATCTTCTTCTGCATGAAGCCCGGGAAGTATTTCGCTTCCCCTTCGTTCTGGACGAAGACGCCCTCTGCGAAAAGATCCAGCACGTTCCTCGCGTAACGGTGCACCCTGCCCTTCGGATGCTTCGCCGGATTGCAGCGAATCGTCTCTACGCAGTCGGCCTTCGAAAAGCGCGTAGCGAGAAATGCCAGAGTCTCCATCTCGCCGAGCATGGGCACTACGAAGTCAGCCTTCTGCGCCCTTATCGCCCTACGGATATCCCTCATCCAGCTGCGCCTCACATATATGTGCTCCGTGACTCCTCTTACAGGCGAGGCCATCAGCGCGAAGTAGCTGTGCCTTATCAGGTATCTGAAAGGCTGCGGGATGAACCTGAGCTGCGGGTTCTCCGGCGGATGGAAGCCGTCCACGCGGTCAACGACGATATGTCTTACGCCCGGGTCGAGGTCGTAGTCCTCATCAGTCACGACCCTCTGCACCAGGGCCACATCGTGGCCGAGGTCAGCTACCGCTCCGGCGAGCTGCGATATCGCCCGCTCAGCTCCGCCTCCGCGTCTGTATGAGATAGCAAATACGAATCTGTACTTTTTCATAATGATCCACCTGCTTCATGCTCCGTGGCATGCGCCCCGAGGTCGGCGAAAAGCGCCGGAAAAATGAACCCGTAAGCCGGGACGTCAAGAATATGTTCCATATATGTATAGATGATCAGGATGAAGTACACGGCCAGCAGGTCCAACCTCTTCTCGCTGATCAGTCTTCTGTTCAGCAGCAGCATGCCTGCGATCAGCACTCCCTCTGCTATCACGCCGTTATGCAGCAGCGTCCTCGCAAAACCCATGTCGATGAAGACACCGTTCAGCGGGACTCCGAAGAGTGAGAGCCCGTTCGCCTCACGGAAGTCCTGAGGTATCTGGATGCGCTCAGCCAGATTCCACAGATAATCATCCGGCGTGAACGTATTCCCTCTTTCAAAGAACACCGTCAGCGTTATCGTTACTGCGAACGAGAGTATTATGAATGCGTACATCGCATTACCTGTATATCTGAGATATTTCCCGCCCTTCCTGCTTACTCTTTCCGCAAACGCTGCGATGAACGGAAATACCACCAGCAGCAGCGCTGCCGTGCGGCTCATCGCGACAGCGTAAGAGGCTCCTGCGCATATCCACGATAAAGCAGCGGTGACGCGCATATGATTTCTTCCCCAAAGAAGCCAGAAGAGCATGGTCAGCACCAGAAAGTATCTTCCGAGGCTGTTCGGGTGCGCGGCTCCGAGCGCATGGCCCGTTCCGTATGAGAACTCTACCACTCTGTCATACACGATGCCCGCTCCAAGCAGGATGAACATCAAGATGAACGAGGCGCCTATGAGGCACGCGTAGACCTTCAGGATCTTCCTGTAATCGATGCCTGCCGCAGAGAAGATCGTGCAGACTGTCATCAGGAAGAATCTGTCGCCGGAGTGCCGGAATATGGCTATGCCGAGAGCGATCAGCGCGGCAAAGCAAATCAGAAAGGCCGCCTCCTTCCTGCCGCCCCGGCCAAGACCGTATAGCAGGATGCTCAGTATCATCAGGATCCCGGCCGCATACGCGATGAAGATCCAGTTCGAAGTAGTAAGCACCTTCGCCCCTTCTGCCGTCCAGGTATATCCGGGAAAAAGTCCCGCGAAAATCATGAGAGCTATCCCGGAAAGGGAGAACAGCTCTCTTACTCTGGCTGTCCCGTCACTTTGCAGAATAGTCATCTCTCAGACACCTTCTCCTCTGAAAACGGTACCGACTGTCCTGGCAATTATCTTCCAGTCTGTCAGCACGCTCTGTTCCTCTATGTATTTGAGATCGAGCTCTACCCAGTCTTCAAAAGGCATCTCGTTCCTGTCGCTCCTGACCTGCCAGAAGCAGGTAAGACCAGGCGTGACAGACAGCCTTTTGCGCTGATGGTCCGTGAAATGCCTCACCTCTCTGGGAAGGCTCGGCCTCGGACCTACCAGGCTCATGTCGCCCCTGATGACATTCACGAGCTGCGGCAGCTCATCGATGCTGTACTTTCTGATGAATCTGCCGACGCCTGTTGTCCTCGGATCGTCCTTTATCTTGAACATCGGGCCGCCCGTCATCTCATTCTTTTCTCTCAGCTCCTCGAGCTGCTCTTCGGCGCCTGTGACCATGGAACGGAATTTGTAGAAATCAAAAGGCTTTCCATCTTTTCCGATCCTCGTCTGTTTGAAAAAGACCGGAGAAGACGGATCCTCTGCCTTGATCGCAGCTGCAGTTCCCAGAAGAAGCGGCGAGAGCGCCACAAGTCCTCCCGAAGCCAGTACTATGTCCTGCACCCTCTTCAGACCGTAATACAGTTTTCTGCGTCCCTTCTTTTTCATTCCCGATGGTCCTTAGTCACGTCCGAATATATCTCTCGTGTATACTTTTTCGCGGACATCATCCAGGCACTCATCCGCCCTGTTCGCTATGATGATGTCGCACTTTTCCTTGAATACATCTATGTCGTTTTCTATATCAGCGCCGCCGAAGTCCGATCCTTCCCGGGCCAGCGGTTCATGCACGATCACCGTGACGCCGGCCGACCTGAGATGATCCATCACATCAAAAACTGCGCTCTGCCTGAAATTGTCGCTTCCCGCTTTCATCGTCATCCTGTAGATGCCGCAGGCAGGCCGCCTTTCTGCGCCGCTCCTCTCACGCGCAAGCGCTGCTATCCTTTCTGCGATGCTTTCTTTTCTCACATCGTTTCCTTCGACTACGGCACCGATGAGAGTCTGCGGCGCGCTGCCGAAATCCGAAAGCAGCTGCTTCGTATCCTTCGGCAGGCAGTAGCCTCCATATCCGAAACTCGGGTTGTTGTAGTACGGGCCTATCCTTCCGTCGGCGCACACGCCGTCTATTATCCGGCGCGTATCGAGGCCGCGGCTTTCCGCGAAGGCGTCGAGTTCGTTGAAGAACACTACCCTCATCGCGAGATATGTATTGGAGAACAGTTTGACGGCTTCGGCCTCTGTGCTGTCCATGATCATCACAGGCGGATCGTTTTCCGCAGCCTGCTTCATCATGGCTGCAAACGCCTCTGCAGCTGCTTTTGACTCTTCGCTCTCAAGATCGGCTCCTGCTATTATCCTTTCTGGATGCCTGCTGTCATATAGAGCCCTGTTCTCACGGAGAAACTCCGGGCAGAAGATGACTCGTCCCCCTGCTTCTTTTCCTACTCCCGCTGTGAAACCTGCGGGCACAGTGGATTTGACCACGATCAGAGCGTCCTTCGCGCAGGCTCTTGCGTCCAGCACCGCCTTTCTCGCCGCGGACGTATCGAAGCTTTCCTTTTCTTCATCGAAGTTCGTCGGCACGGCAATGATCACGATGTACGCGCTGCTGCATGCTTCCTCCATATCTAAGGTCGCGTTGATGCCGCTTTCCCCGGACGCAAAAAAGGCCTCTATCCCCGGATCCTTCACCGGAGAGACGCCTTCGTTTATCAGCCGGACCTTTTCTTCATCTATATCGCAGAGCACCACATCATGCTCTCCCGCCAGGAGGCATGCCAAAGATAGGCCTACGTATCCGCCTCCTATGATCGCTATTTTGACCTGCCCGGATGTCCATATTGTTTTCTCTGTCATAGCCCTTACTTGATTTCCTGCTCCAGGTTTTCGAATTCTTCAGTAGCAAAAAACGCACCCAGTGAAATGCCGAACCCGTCGCACAGTTTTTTCAGAGTAACTGCGCCGGGATTCCTGCTCTCTCCATTCAGGATGCTCTTGATCGTAGACTGGGAAACACCCGACACCATCGCGAGATGGTTCGGCGTCCAGCTGCGTTCACCGCAGAGTTCGATTATCCTCGCGGCTATGACTTCTCTGGTTTCTGACAACTGTTTATCCCTTTCTTTTTCCGGGCAGCAAAACCGCCCTGTCTATCTATCATATAAACAGTTCTCATCCACACATTTTGTTTATATAAACGCCTCTATATGTATATAGTATTTCATCGAGGACGTCGTTGTTAGTTATATATCACTATGCCCTGTCACTATATCCGGCGTACCACTCGCAGAAGCTCCTCAGCCCCTCCCTCAGGGAAGTCGACGGGTGGAATCCGAAGTCCTTTTCCAGCCCGCTTACATCCGCGAAAGTCACGGGGACGTCGCCCGGCTGCAGCGGCTCGAGCCTGATATGAGCATCAAGATCAAAGTCTTCGTCCAGGGCCCCGGCCCTCTTCAGCTCTTCGCAGAGAGTCCTGACGAAATCGAAGAGGCCGACCTTGTCGCTGTTTCCTATGTTGTAGACGCTGAACGGCGCCTTCCTGCCCTCTTCGCCTGCCTGCGGCGCGCCCTGCATGACCCTGAAGATGCCCTCCACGATATCGTCGATATACGTGAAGTCGCGCTCGCACTCACCGTAGTTGAACAGCTCGATCGTCTCGCCGCGCGTCAGCTTGTCGGCAAAGCCGTAGTAAGCCATATCGGGCCTTCCGGCCGGTCCGTAAACGGTGAAGAACCTCAGGCCTGTCGAGGGTACCTTGAACATCTCAGCGTACGAGTAAGCAAGCACTTCGTTCGCCTTCTTCGTCGCCGCATAGAGCGAGACCGGGCTGTCCGTTTTGTCAGCCTCCGAATACGGCACCTTCTCGTTCGCGCCGTATACCGATGAACTCGAAGCATACACGAGATGCTCCACAGGGAAGTGCCTGCAGCACTCGAGTATATTGAAAAATCCTACGATGTTGCTGTTCAGGAAGGCGTACGGATCGACGATCGAATATCTGACCCCCGCGTGTGCGGCAAGATTTACGACGACGTCAGGCCTGTACTTTTCGAACAGCCCGTCCAGAGAGGCTTTGTCCGATATGCTCATGTTTATGAACTCGAACGAATCTCCGCCCGTCCTGCCTGTGAGGCCGCTGAGCCTGAGCTCCTTCAGCCGCGGGTCGTAATAGTCGTTCATCTCATCGAGGCCGATGAGCTTTATATCATCAAACTCATCCATCAGCCTCCCGCAGAGAGCGGCTCCGATAAAGCCAGCTGCTCCCGTTACGAGAATCGTTTTTCCTTTCAGATCCACTTCCTTCATCATTCACTCCGATCTCTGATCTTGTACTTTCTTGTATTATATCACCTCGGGCGATATTTCGGCGCAATTTGTCTTTTTTTTCTGAAATTTCATGCGGCCCTGTTTGACGCACACCGAAAAAGAGTGTATCTTTAAGCGGTAGAGAATACTAAGAAGGAGGCTTGACATGGATGCAATAAAGATGCTGACGGAAAGACGCAGCGTAAGAAAATTCACTGA
>CAMNNG010000042.1 GCA_946545145.1 uncultured Bacillota bacterium | reverse complement strand
GGAACGGCCCTTTCGGACGCGAAGAGCGGTCAGACCGTGAATATAACGGTCAACAGAGAAGGCGAGAAGCTTTCGTTCGAAGTGCCTCTCATGGAGGAGGACGGAAGGGCGCTGATCGGCATCAATCCGGCCCTCGAGAGGAATGTAGGAAGCGCGGTGGTCAACGGATTCAAATCGACCCTTTCGCTTACTAAACAAATGTATGTGATCTTAAAGCAGCTGTTCACCGGAGAGGTACCGGCGAGCGAGCTGTCAGGACCGGTCGGCATCGTATACGTCGTCAACCAGTCGATCAACGAGGGAATGATGTATTTCTTCTATCTGCTGGCGATGCTTTCGCTCAACCTGGCGGTCATCAATCTGCTGCCGCTGCCGGCGCTCGACGGAGGAAGACTGCTGTTCATAGTAATAAGGAAGATAACCGGCGAAGCAGTGTCGGACGAGCTTGAAGGAAAGATCAATCTCATCGGACTCGTGCTGCTCTTCGGTCTGATGATATACGTCACGGGAAACGACATAATCAAATTCGTTCTGCCCGCACTTGGAAAATAGAAAAGGAGAATAACTGTAATGGAAACAAGAAAAGAAAAGATCGCCTGCCCGTACTGCCAGCACGAGCAGGAGTTCGAATCATACGTGAACATCGACCTCGATGTCGAGCCTGAGCTGAAGGCGAAAATAATGAGCGACGAGCTGTTCACATTCGAGTGCGAAGAGTGCGGAAAG
Source organism: uncultured Bacillota bacterium (assembly GCA_946545145.1). Classification (GTDB taxonomy): domain Bacteria; phylum Bacillota; class Clostridia; order Peptostreptococcales; family Anaerovoracaceae; genus UBA3738. The sequence continues at coordinate 9,511 of CAMNNG010000042.1, read as the reverse complement.
AAGGCCCTCATGGCATTCCCGTGCCTGGTAAGCAACATGGAGCTCAAGTACATGTACTGGCTGATAGCGAACTTCGACGACGAGCAGAAGAAGGCCCTCGACGATGATCTCAAAGAGAGCATGAAATCAGATAATGATAAGAAGTTCGCAGGCGGCTACAGACGCAGGATAACGGGCACCATCAACGAGCTGAAGGAAAAGATACTCATCGCCGACGAGGGACTCGACGACCGCGTAATGGAGGTCCTCAAGATCCTCTGCATCAACGAGGTATCCGACCAGCTCCAGTCGACGCAGCTTTCCGAGGTCAGGTTCAACAAGAAGGAAGACGGCGGCATGTGCCTCGTCCTGGTATTCCTCGACCGCGAGCCGGCCCTCATAGACATCACTCTGGATATGTATCACAAGGTAGAGAAGATGTTCGGCCATGACATTGAAGAAAAGACGCCCAAGGAAGGCTTTGCCGAGATCGATCCGTACTGGGCGAACGAGGTGTTGAATGACAGCATCGTACTCGTGAACAAGACGGACGAAGAGTAGCAGAAGACCGGAATAGACGACAGCAAGAGATCTGCGATCAGCGCAGATCTCTTTAACTGTATAAATATGCATTTATATAAAAAAATACTCATAAAATCCTTGACCCTTAATGAGCCAAGTAGTATCATAAGGTACAAGTTTTTCAGAAGGAGGAAGAAGTGGCTTACAAAGTATTCATAGACGGCATGGCCGGAACGGCAGGACTCGAGCTTGCGATGCTTCTCGAGGCAAGAGACGACATCGAGATACTGAAGATCGATGAAGACAAAAGAAAAGATATAGACGAGAAGGTGAAATTCTTCTCCGCGGCGGATATCTCATTCATGTGTCTGCCCGACGACAGCGCAAGAGAAACGATAGCGAGAGTGCCGGACGGATGCAGGGTTATAGATACATCCACAGCGCACAGAACGGCTGAGGGATGGACGTACGGACTGGCTGAGATCGGATTCAGAGAAGAGATCAGAAAGGCCGACAGAGTCTCGAACCCGGGATGCCATGCGACCGCATTCATACTTGCCGCAAGACCTCTTGTGGAAAACGGACTGATCAAAGCTGACGCCGAGATCGCTGTAACGAGCATCACGGGATACAGCGGCGGCGGAAAGAAGATGATCGCCGAATACGAAGATGAAGGAAGAGACGAACTTCTGAAGAGCCCCGCGCAGTACGCGCTCGGCCAGGAGCACAAGCATCTTCCGGAGATCGTCAAGTACGCTCTCCTCGAAAAGGCTCCGGTATTCATGCCGGTAGTAGCCGACTACTACAGAGGAATGTGCGTATCGGTACCGGTCTTCGACGGCCCCGGAGTCGCAAAGACAGCCGAGATCCTCAAGGACTATTACAAAGGCGAAAAGTACGTCGAGGTCTGCGAGGCTGAAGGCCCGAGGATATATGCCGCTGATATGGCGGGAACAGACGGATGCCGTATATATATTCACGGAAACGACGAAAGAACTATCGTGACATCGTGCATCGACAACCTCGGAAAGGGAGCTGCAGGAGCGGCTGTTCAGAACATGGATATAATGCTCGGTCTGGACAAATAGTCCGGCTGGGATATCGATAATAAGAAAAGGAAGAAAGACTGAAATGGAAATCAAGGAAATCACGGGAGGCGTTTGTGCGCCAAAGGGTTACAAGGCTGCAGGTACACACTGCGGCATCCGCTACAGCAGCGAGAAAAAGGATCTCATGATGATCGTATCCGAAACTATCGCTGACGCAGCCGGAGTATACACGACGAACAAGGTCAAGGGCGCGCCCATCACCGTCACGAAAGAGAACATCGCTGACGGCAAGGCCGGCCTGATAATCTGCAACAGCGGCAACGCCAATACATGCGCTCCGAACGGTGAGGAGATAGCAAAGAAGACCTGCGAGCTGGCAGCGGCTGCAGTAGGCATGAAGGCGGAAGACGTCATCGTCGCATCGACGGGCGTTATCGGAGAGCCTATGGCGATCGAGCCTTTTGAAAAAGGCATACCGGTGCTCGCTTCTTCGCTCAGCGCTGACGGTTCGGAAGACGCCGCGGCGGCAATTATGACGACAGATACTGTCAAAAAGGAGATCGCGATCGAATTCGAGATCGGAGGAAAGACATGCAGGATCGGCTGCATCGCGAAGGGCAGCGGCATGATCCATCCGAACATGGCGACGATGCTCTGCTTCATCACCAGCGACGCTGCTGTATCGGCTGACATGCTCAGAAAGGCTCTGAAGGATGACGTCAAAGACAGCTTCAACCAGATGTCTGTAGACGGCGATACTTCCACGAACGACATGTGCATGATCATGGCCAACGGAATGGCAGGAAACGATATCATCGATTCCGAAGGCGAAGACTACGATGCTTTCTGCGAAGCGCTCGCTTACGTGACGAGATACACGGCCAAAGCTCTGGCAGCTGACGGAGAGGGCGCGGGCAAGCTGATAGTCTGCAACCTCGAAGGCGCTCCGGACAAGGATACGGCCAGGAAGGTCGCAAGATCGGTCGTCTCGTCGAGCCTTCTCAAAGCGGCGATATTCGGCGAAGACGCGAACTGGGGCAGGGTCCTCTGCGCGATCGGATACACGGACGCTGAATTCTCGGCCGACAAGGTAGACGTCGTCATGAGATCGGAAAAGGGCAGCGTAACGGTCTGCCTCGACTCGAGATACGCTCCTCACAGCGAAGAAGAGGCTGCTGAGGTGCTGGCGGCGGATGAGATCATCATAGACGTCGATCTCAAGGACGGCGACGCGTCATCGACAGCATGGGGCTGCGACCTCACATACGATTATGTCAAGATCAACGGAGACTACAGGAGTTAATAGAAATGACAACGAATGATGTAAAGAAGGAATCGATCCAGGAAAACATAGAAAAGGCGGAGATACTCATCGAGGCTCTGCCTTATATCCAGAGATTCAACGGAAAAGTTATCGTCATCAAGTGCGGCGGATCGCTGATGGATGATGCCGACAGGATGGCTGCTATCATAGAAGACGTCGTTCTTCTCAAGGTCGTCGGCTTCAAGCCGATCATCGTCCACGGCGGCGGCAAGGAGATCAGCCACTGGATCGACAAGACAGGGCTCGAAACGAAGTTCGTCAACGGTCTTCGCGTTACAGACGAAAAAACGCTTGAGATCGTAGAAATGGCCCTTGCAAAGGTAAACGGCGCCCTCGTAAGGAACATCGAGGCCCTGGGTGAGAAGGCCATGGGAGTAAGCGGAAAGAGCGGCAGCCTTTTCAAGGCGGTCAAGAAGGACAGCGACGACGAGAGCGAAGACCTCGGATTCGTCGGATCGATCAAGGAAGTCAACAGCAAGGTCCTCAGGGATATGCTCGACAACGATTATCTTCCTGTCGTATATCCTCTCGCTATGGATGACGAATTCAATACATACAACATCAACGCCGATGACGCTGCCTGCGCAGTAGCAAAGGTCCTTAAGGCTGAAAAGCTCGCCTTCCTTTCGGACGTACCGGGCGTGCTCGTGGACAGAGACGATCCGGACAGCCTCATCTCCGAGATGTACACCGACGAGGTCAAACAGCTCATCGAAGACGGAAAGGTCGTCGGAGGCATGATCCCGAAGCTTTACAACTGCGTGGACGCTATCAACAAGGGCGTCAACAGAGTGCATATCCTCGACGGGCGCATACCGCACTGCCTGCTCCTCGAGTTCTTCACTGACAGAGGAAGCGGCACGGCCATCATGAACCCGAAGGAATTCAGATATTACAAACAGGAACTGAGCAGGAAAGAAAAGAAAGGATGATCCTAATGAACAGGGACAAGATCAAGGAACTGGACAGCGAATACATCGTGCACACCTACGGAAGGTCTGATCTCGTGGCGGAGAGCGGCTCGGGCGCGCATATCACTGATATGGACGGAAGCGAGCTGATCGACCTGACCTCCGGCATCGGAGTGTGCTCGCTCGGATACTGCAATGAAGAGTGGGTTAGCGCTGTCAAAGAACAGCTGGATAAACTCCAGCACATCTCGAATCTGTATTACACGCAGCCTGCGCCGCAGCTTGCTGAAAAGCTCTGCAAGAGGTCGGGCATGAAGAAGGCGTTCTTCGGAAACTCCGGAGCAGAAGCGAACGAGTGCGCCATCAAGAGCGCAAGAAAATACGGAAGCTCGAAGAGCGAAACAAAGACGGACGTCGTATCGCTCATCGACTCCTTCCACGGAAGGACTCTGCAGACGCTGACTGCTACAGGTCAGGATGACATGCACAAATACTTCGGACCCTTCCCGGACGGATTCAAATACGTCAAGGCGAATGACGCAGAGGCTATGGAAGCGGCTGTAGATGAGAACACATGCGCCGTGATCATGGAGATCGTCCAGGGCGAGGGCGGAGTCAACGTACTCGATGCTGACTACGTCAAAGCGGTCAGAGAGATCTGCGATAAGAACGATGCTCTTCTCATCATCGATGAGGTGCAGACTGGTATCGGAAGGACAGGAAAATTCTTCGCCTTCGAACACTGCGGCATCGAGCCCGACATGGTAACTTTCGCAAAGGGCATAGGCGGCGGACTTCCGCTCGGTGGTGTTCTCTTCAATGAAAAGACTATGGACATCCTCCAGCCCGGAGATCACGGAACGACGTTCGGAGCGAACCCGGTCATCTGCGCCGGAGCTCTCAGCGTTCTCGATCAGATGACGGACGAGCTTCTTGACGAAGCAGCTGCAAAGGGCGAATACATAATGACAAAACTGGCGGGCTTCGAGAACGTCACAGACGTATCGGGCCTCGGCATGATGATCGGTTTCAAAGTAAGCGGAAAGAAGCCGGGAGACTTCGTCGGCGAGCTTCTCGGAAAGGGCATCATCGCGCTTACGGCTCACGACAAGGTAAGACTGCTTCCGCCCCTCGTGATCACTTACGAGGACATCGACAAGGCTCTCGCTGTGATCGAAGAGACAGCAAAGAACGCGTAGGGCAGGGACGTCAAAAGTATCAACACGAAAAAAAGTATCAATACGAAAAAAGACCGTTTCCATCAGGAAACGGTCTTATATTATTTTTGTATCCGGAAGCTTATCTGCGGAAGATGTGTCTTTCTGTGACGATGAGCTTGAACTTGATGTCGTGCATATCCGTCGGGATAGCAGCTGTCATCGTCTCTTCACGGCAGACGAGGGCGCAGTCCATATCCTTTCCCTCAAGATATCTGTCGTAGAAGCCGCCGCCGTGACCGAGCCTCTGGCCGATCTTGTTGCATGTGACGCAGGGGACGACAGCGAAGTCAATATCTTCTGCAGGGATGGTTTCGGCTTCGTCAGACGGCTCGAGGATGCCGTATGTGCCCGCTGAGAGCTGGCTCCTGTCCGTGATGCGCTTTGCCTCCATGATCCCGCTTCCTGTGCAGAGAGGTACCGCGACTCTTTTCCCTTCTTTGATCATCTGGTCGATCAGCGATGATGTGTCGATCTCGTCCTTTGTTCCTACGAAGCAGAATACAGTCGAAGCATCCTGATATTCGGGAAGAGACAGGATGTTCTGTCTGATCGACGAGTCCGCCTGCGCTTTGTAGTCGTCCGTCAGATCCCTGTAGGAATTGTAAATCATTTTTCTGAGTTCGTTTTTGTTCATTATCTGTACCTCCCGGCGGGTGATAGTTATTTTTCAGTTAGCTATATGATTATATATCGTAAGACCCGTCCGTGTCCATGAAAAAATGCTCTATGCCTTCTTGAAAGAGAACCAGTAAGCGAGAGCGATGAAAAGACCGCCGCCTACGATGTTGCCGAGCGTTACGGGGATCAGGTTGCTTACGAAGAAGCCGCTCCATGTGAGCGTAGCCAAAGCGTCCGGAGCGAGCCCCGACGCCTGAACGAAGGCTTCTGTACCCTTGGCGAAGATGCCGGCGGGGATGTAGTACATGTTCGCGATGCTGTGCTCGAAGCCTGATGTGACGAAGAGCCAGATCGGGAGGAATATACCGAAGATCTTTCCGATGAACGATTCAGCAGCGAATGACATCCATACGGCTGTGCATACGAGCCAGTTACAGAGTATGCCCAGAACGAAGGCCGCACCGAAGGAAAGCGATGTTTTTCCTGCTGCGATCTTGACTGTCATTCCGCCGAGAAGGGCTGCGCCTCCTGCCCACTGTCCCGTTACCGAGACGAGGTAAGCGATCAGTACGCTTCCGACGAGGTTGCCGAGGTATACGATGACCCAGTTCCTGAGAAGCTGTCCGGCTGTGATCTTCTTTTCAGCGAGGCTCGTCAGCATCAGGACATTTCCTGTGAAGAGCTCGCCGCCTGCCAATATCACCATTACCAGTCCGGGGGCGAAAAGGGCGCCCTGAAGCACTTTTCCGATGCCAAAGGTATCAGGGGAACTGATCAGGTTAAAAGCCGCCATATTGGAGCCCTGAGCCGCAAAGGCGATGAATGCTCCTGCGAGTATACCCAGAACGAACAGTCTCGGTATGCTGCTGTTTGCTTTGCCGACTCCGATCTCGATGCATGCATCGAGCGTCTCAGCCGGCTTCAGTGGTTTGTTGTTCATGATAAATAAGGTCCTTTCAATAGCCATCCTCATGATGAGGTGCCTGAAATGTATCCAGGCACCCGGGTTGATTTGCTTATTATAACACTTATCTTGGAAAATGCACGTTGCAAAAGCGACATCATTTGTTAGCTTTTTCCGCAGCCTCGATAACATGCTTCATCAGCATGCTCGTCGTGACCGTGCCGACGCCGCCCGGTACGGGCGTGATAGCATCAACTATGTTCTCTGCAGCAGGGAAGTCCACGTCTCCGCACATGTTACCGTCGTCGTCGAAGTTGATAGCTACGTCGATGACTGTCTGATCCGGACTGAGGAAGTCTTCAGTGACTGTGCCCTGGTGGCCGGCAGCCGCGATGATGATGTCCTTGTTATGACAGATGTCAGCCATGTCTTCCGTTTTTGTATGGCATACTGTGACGGTCGCGTTCTTTCCGATAAGCATCATGGCTACCGGCTTTCCGATGACCTGGCTTCTGCCTATTACTGCTACGTTCTTGCCCTTGAGGTCAACATCGTAGTAGTCGAGGATCTGGATGCACGCCTCAGCTGTGCAGGGCGGGAATCCAGTGTCTGATCCTGCGTATACTCCGGCCATCGACATGTCTGTGATGCCGTCTACGTCCTTTTCGGGAGCGAGTGCGTTCCTTACTGTCTCGTCGTCGATCTGCGGGGGCAGGGGACGGAACATGAGAACGCCGTGGATCGAGTCGTCGTTGTTGATCTTGTCGATCTCGTCGAGGAGCTCGTCCTGTGTCATATCCTGGTCGAATACGAACTGCTGGACGCTTACTCCTGTATTTTCGGCGCGCTTGAGGGCGCCGCGCTCATAAGCCATATCGTCAGGTCTCTCGCCGAGCCTTACGATGCCGAGGGTGGGGGTTACGCCGCCTTCCTCGAGGGCCTTCGATCTTTCTCTGAGTTCTTCATTCAGAGAATCGATAACTTCCTTTCCTGTAAGTATCTTTGCCATTGTTACAGCCTTTCTTTTACATTTCCGAATATAGCTTCTGCTTTGGCGGTGTACTCTTCGAGCATTCCGTTCGCCTTTGCTTCACATTCCGCCGCGTAGGTTTCGTCCTTCATCGAAGAAGTGTTGATGAAGACGTTGAGGCTCGCGCCTTTGAGGGCAGCTCCGCATACAGCGGCGCCGACTCCCGCATCGGAGAGGGCGAGCTTGCTTCCTTTTTCGGCAAAGCCTTCCATGATGTCGATGGCTTCGCAGCATTTCTCCATGATCTGAAGGGGAACGCCGCATGCCATCCTCAGACACTCTTCCATGACGCGGTCCTTTTCGGCCTGCTCTTCGGGAGTGTCTTTCGGCATCCCGTACGCCTTTGAGAGAGGTTCGAATACTTCCGCGTCTTTTTCTACGAGCTCGAGAAGGTCCGCCTGAAGGGCGTCTGCCTTCTTCTGGAGCTCTATGATATCGGCCTCGACATCGGCATATTTTTTCTTGCCGACGGTCAGGGAGCCGACCATGTTTCCAAGGGCAGTTCCGATAGCTCCGACGAGGGCAGATGCGCCGCCTCCGCCCGGAACAGGGGCCTTGGTAGCCAGTACGTCAACGAATTCTTTGCATGTTTTATCTGTAAACGACATATTATTCACCTCATATAATCACACAGTCCGGCAGATCGCTCGATGCTGCCGGACTGATGTTTGACTGCTATTTAGAACAGACCGCTGATCTTGCCTGTGCTGTCTACGTCGATCTTCTCAGCAGCAGGTACCTTCGGCAGACCCGGCATCGTCATGATCTCGCCTGTGAGAGCGACGATGAAGCCTGCTCCTGCGCTTACTTTGACGTTCCTGATCGTTACTGTGAAGCCTCTCGGTGCTCCAAGCAGATCCGGATTGTCGGAGAAGCTGTACTGAGTCTTGGCCATGCAGATCGGCATCTTGTCGAATCCGAGAGCTGTAAGTCTTTCGACTTCCTTCTGAGCAGCCGGTGTGAACTGGATGCCGTCAGCTCTGTAGACTTTCTTGGCGATAGCTTCGATCTTCTCTTCGATAGTTCCATCGAGTTCATAGCTGAACTGGAAGTCATTGGGCTCTTCGCAAAGTCTTACGACTTCCTTAGCCAGAGCTACGCCGCCTTCGCCGCCCTTAGCCCATACTTCGGAGAGGGCAACGTTGACGCCCAGCTCGTTGCACTTGGCTTCGACGAGGTCGAGCTCAGCTTTTGTATCTGTCGGGAATGCGTTGATAGCAACTACGACAGGGAGCTTGTAAACGTTCTTCATGTTGTCTACGTGCTGCAGCAGGTTCGGAAGACCCTTTTCGAGAGCTTCGAGGTTCTCGTTGTTGAGGTCAGCCTTTGCAACGCCTCCGTGGTGCTTCAGAGCACGGACTGTAGCAACTACTACGACTGCGGACGGCTTGAGGCCTGCCATACGGCACTTGATGTCGAGGAACTTCTCAGCACCGAGGTCTCCGCCGAATCCTGCCTCTGTGATGACGTAGTCAGCCATCTTCAGAGCCATTTTTGTAGCCATGATTGAGTTGCATCCGTGTGCGATGTTGGCGAACGGTCCGCCGTGTACGAATGCCGGGTTGTTCTCAAGAGTCTGAACGAGGTTCGGCTTGAGAGCGTCCTTCAGAAGGGCAGTCATAGCGCCCTGTGCATTCAGGTCTGCAGCTGTTACCGGTTTGTCGTCATATGTGTATCCAACTACGATGCGGCTGATCCTTGCTTTCAGATCGTCGATGTCGCTTGCGAGGCAGAGGACTGCCATGATCTCGCTGGCAACAGTGATGTCGAAGCCGTCTTCACGCGGAACGCCCTGCATGCGGCCGCCGAGTCCGTCAACGATGTTTCTGAGCTGACGGTCGTTCATGTCTACGACTCTTTTCCATGTGATCTTCTTCACATCGATTCCCAGAGCGTTGCCCTGCTGGATGTGGTTGTCGAGCATAGCTGCAAGAAGGTTGTTTGCTGCGCCGAT
>CAMNNG010000041.1 GCA_946545145.1 uncultured Bacillota bacterium | reverse complement strand
GCCTGTTTGAAGTCTTCGATTATCTCGTCAGCTTCTTCAAGACCTACAGCCAGTCTGATGAGACCTTCAGGTATGCCTGCCTCAGCCAGTTCTTCAGCTGTGTACGGCGAGTGCGTCATCGAAGCCGGATGCTCGATCAGCGTCTCAGCGTCGCCGAGCGATACAGCGCATGTGCAGAGCTCAAGAGCATTACACAGAGCAGCGCCTTCTTCTCTTGTTCCTACTTCGAAAGCGACCATTCCGCCGAAGTCTGTCATCTGCTTCGCGGCCACATCGTGGTTCGGATGATCCTCGAGTCCCGGATAGTAAACTTTCTTTACCTTCGGCTCTGTCAGCAGGTACTCAACGACCTTCTTGGCGTTCTCAGTGTGCTTTTTGACTCTGAGGTCGTATGTCTTGAGACCTCTTGTGATCAGGAATGCTTCCTGAGGTCCGAGTACGCAGCCTGTCATATCCTTGATACCGAACATCTTGACTTCCGAGATGAACTCAGCATCGGAGCAAACGAATCCCGCGATGACATCGCCGTGACCGTTCAGGAACTTCGTGGCGGAATATACTACTACGTCAGCTCCAAGAGCGAGCGGATGCTGGAATACGTTCGTTGCGAATGTGTTGTCGACTACGACTTTGATATCAGGATTGAAGTCGTGGGCGATCTTCGCTACAGCCTCGATATCCTCGATCTTCAGCGTCGGGTTTGCCGGGCTCTCGAGATATACACAGCATGTGTTGTCCTTAAGAGCAGCCTTGACAGCATCGAGATCAGCCGTATCGATGAATGTGACCTCTACGCCGTATCTGGGCATGCCGTGGTTCAGAAGAGCGAAGGTGCAGCCGTACAGCGTGCTGTCGGCAACGATATGTTTTCCCGCTCCCGCTATCGACCAGAGCGTGGCCGATATCGCGCCCATTCCGGACGATGTGGCCGCGCAGGCCTCTGCGCCTTCAAGAAGAGCCACCTTTTCCTCAACGAAGTTGATCGATGGGTTGCCTAGTCTTGAATAAATATACCCTTCAGCTTCTCCTGCGAAAAGCTGGCCGCCTTTCTCCGCAGAATCGAAGTAGAACGTCGATGTCTGATAGATAGGCATTGACAGTGAGTTGTATCCCTTCTCACGAGTTACTCCGCCGTGGATGGCTTTCGAAGCAACGCTTTTGTCTTTTAGATCATGCATGATGGCTTTCTCCTTTCTTTCTTCATTCGGTTATACCCCCGAATTGTCAGAATTATCGTATTTTTACAATTATATTGTATTGCTAATATTCGCCTGCCTCAAATACAAAAAAACGAAGAAAGGATATAGGCATTGCCTATATCCCTCTTTTCTTAACTTTTCTCGCCCCTCCCGTGCAGTCAGGAAGATTCTCTCTCTATTACTTTCTTCAGTTTTTCGATATACTCCGTAGCCTGGACCGAAAGCGTCGAATGTATCAGCTTGATATAGCCTAAGGTCATAACTTCTTCGCTGTCGATCGGCACCGTTATTATATCCTCGCCGTTCATGCTGGCGCAGTTGAAGCGCGATCCCAGCGTCACGCCGTCTATACCCCTCATGAGATTGAAGATCGATGCCCTGTCATCTACGTATATACGTTTCGGATGGATCAGGCCGCTCATGATCTCCTCCGAGAAGTATACCGAATCGTTGTAGTTCTGCTGGTAGCAGAGATACGGATACTTTTCGAGATCTGTGAGTTTGATCTTCTTCTCCTTTGCGAGCGGGTGGCTCTTTGCGAGGAATACGTGCGGCTTCGAAGTAGTAAGCGGAACGAATTCGATATGGTTGTCCTTGAAGTATCTCATCATGACCTTCTCATTGAAGTTGCTGGTCATAAGGATACCGATCTCGCTCCTGAACGTCTTGACATCTTCAACTACTTCGCTCGTCCTGCACTCGCGTATCGAGTAGTCATATCTGTCCAGGCTCTGATCTCTGACATAGTCGATCAGAGCTTCGATGGCGAAGGCGTAGTGCTGGGCCGAGATCGAAAGAAAATTCGTTTCGTAATCGACCTGCAGGAACCTTCTTTCGAGGTTGTCGACCTGCTCCATCACCTGCTTTGCGTAAGCAATGAACTCACTGCCCTCATTGCTCAGCGATACTCCTTTGCTGCTCCGTATAAATATCTCAAAGTTAAGTTCTTCTTCAAGTTCTTTTATAGCCGATGACAGGCTGGGCTGAGCTACAAAAAGCTGTTTCGCCGCTTCATTGATCGAACCGGCGTCTGCTACGGCTATGGCATATTTCAATTGCTGCAGTTTCATTTTATACCCATCCTTTCCTATAACTGATTATAGCATATTATGGAAGAATTGAACACGGAAGTCTGATTGAACAGGGAAGTCTATTGTGATACAATCTCCTCATGAAATTACAAGTAATACTGGCCGTAGCGGCGACAAAACTGACAAGAACAGCACTTCGCTTACTGGGAAAAGGTGCATCGACCATGCCCGGCAGGGTCGGTCTGAAGATCTGTCCCGACCTTCTCGGATATCTGGCAAAGGACGTTCGCTCCATCGTCATAACGGGAACGAACGGAAAGACGACGACATCCAGGATGGTCGAGCAGACCCTCATCTCGAGCGGAGTGTCATATTTTGCAAACAAGAGCGGAGCCAACATGATGAACGGCATCACCACCGAATTTGCCGTCAACGCGACGCTTACAGGAAAACCGACGAAAAAGTTCGCGATCATCGAATCCGACGAGGCGGCTTTCAAGACCGTATCGAAATATATTGACGCCGAGTGCGTAGTCGCGACGAACGTGTTCCGCGACCAGCTCGACAGATACGGCGAGATCACGCATACCCTCAACAATATCAGGATAGGTATCGAGAATTCACCCAACGCAACAGTCTGCCTGAACGCCGACTGTTCGCTTACTGCGTCTTTGCGCGAGGAGCTCCCGAACGATCTGATCCTCTTCGGCGTCAACGTGCCGATCTACAAAAAGACGATCAGAGAAGCGAGCGACGCTCCCTACTGCATCCACTGCAAGCACGAATACGAATACGAATACATCACCTTCGGTCATCTCGGAAAATACAGATGCCCGAACTGCGGCTACGAAAGACCCGAGCCTGACGTCAAAGTCACCAGGGTCATCTCTTCGGACGCCGACAGCAGCACCGTCATGATAGACGCCTTCGGAAGCGAGCAGGTCGCGACCGTCAATCTGCCCGGCGGCTACAACATCTACAACGCCGCGGCATGCGTGGCAGTCGCCAACGCCATGGGCTTCGGCACCGAGAAGGCTGTAGGCGCCCTCGCCGACTTCGAATGCGGCTTCGGCCGTATGGAAAAGTTCGAGCTTGACGGGACTGAGACGAGGATGATCCTCATCAAGAACCCTGCGGGCTGCAACCAGGTGCTGAACTTCCTGTCGAACATCAGTGAAAAGACGCTGTTCGTCTGCTGCCTGAACGACAACTACGCGGACGGCCGCGATATCTCATGGATATGGGACGTCGACTTCGAGTCGCTCTGCGATATATCCGACAATATCACCGGAGTCCTCGTCAGCGGCATCAGGGCCGACGACATGGCCATGAGATTCAAGTACGCCGGCATACCGGAGGAAAAGATCGAAGTCATCAAGGACTACGAAAAGCTGATCGAAAGATTCACCGCTCAGGACGAGCCGGTATACATCATGCCGACTTACACGGCCATGATGGATCTCAGAGCGATGATCAGCAAAAAATACGGTTACAAGAATTTCTGGGAATGATCCGAAACGAGGTTATAGAATGTCTGAAAAGAAAATCAATATATGCCACCTCTACCCCGACCTTCTCAATCTTTACGGGGACACCGGCAATATCATATGCCTGAAAAGCAGGATCGAAAGACGCGGAATCGAGTGCTCTGTCACAGGTCTTTCCGTCGGCGAAAAGCTCGATCCGTCAAAGTACGACCTCTTCTTCATCGGAGGCGGTCAGGACTTTGAGCAGGACGTCCTCATCGGTGACGCCGAGACGAACAAAAAGGCAGGCATCAAAGAAGCGATGGAAGACGGTAAGACCTTCCTCGCCATATGCGGCGGATATCAGATCCTCGGCGACTACTACGAGACGTGGGACGGCAACAAAATGAAATTCATGGGCTGCATCGACTACTTCACCAAGGGACATCCCGACAGGATGATCGGAAACTACATGTTCACCTGCGACGCCCTGGACGGAGAAAAGATAGTAGGCTTTGAGAACCATTCCGGAAAGACGTATCTGGGAAGCGGCGTAGACTCCATCGGGGACGTCCTCAAGGGGTTTGGAAACAACGGCGAAGACGGGCGCGAAGGCATGCACTACAAGAATGTATTCGGCGCTTACTGCCACGGGCCCATGCTCCCAAAAAACCCGAAGTTCTGCGACCTTCTGATATCTACTGCCCTCGAAAGAAAGTACGGCAGCGCAAGCCTCGAACCTCTTGACGACACGCTTGAGAACAACGCGCATGATTATATGGTGGCCCGCCTTTCAGAATAACTTCGAGGCCGCGAAAGACCCAAAGAAAAATCAAACTCCTCTTGCCATCGATGACAAAAGGAGTTTTTTATCAGCATCTTTTTTGCATCCGCGCCGCGTCATATCGCTGCGTCAGATGGCGCCCGGCTGATCTCTACCAGCCGCCGCCTCCGCCGCCGCCAAAGCCGCCTCCTCCGGAGAAGCCGCCTCCCCCGAAGCTTCCGCCGCCGCTCTCGCTTGCGGGCGGGACGCTGATCGTGGCTCCGGCTCTGCTGGAGAAGCTGTTGCACATGTTATAGAAAACAAATGTATTGAACATATCCGGGCCTGACCTCGATACGTACCAGTCAGGCTGCTCTATCGCTATGTCTTCAAACTTCTGCGCCCACTTCTTCGAAAGGCCGAGGACGTATGCGTACGGCAGTATGTCGTAGTAGTACTGCGGGTTCTGCTCTACGAGCATCTCGAGCCTGTCCTTTTCGGCGACCCTGATGAACTCTCTGAATCCCAGGAGTTTTCCGAGCATCTCCGCTCCGTACTTCGTCCTGCTCTGCATGTAGCGCATCGCGAAATACGAGCAGACGACGAGGGCTATGAACCCTGCCTTCATGACCAGCCCCGAGAATGATCCTTCGGATACGAACCACATGATCGCGCCTGCGCCTGCTACCAGAGCCAGGCTGATCAGCGAGTGGAACACTCTGCTGAACTTTCCTTTCGTATACTTTCTGTCCTGCACTCTGACGCCCTTGAATCCGGCTATGAGAGTGAGTATGAGGGCCGCGCCTGTGCCGACCACCATCATAAACGACGAATACGAAGTGAAAGCCATAAATCCTATCACGGCAAAGGCGAGTATCGTGACGCCCGCAACGGCCAGCCTTGTCCATGACGCCGAAGACGGGAATATCCTGTTCTTGCGCTTTTTGAAGCCCTGCTCGATCATTTCCTTCGTCGCCTGGAAAGTATCGTAGAAATCCTCCTTCAGGCTGCTGAGACGAACGCTTTCAGAGCCGCCGGCAAAGAGCCCTTCGAAGAATACCTGCTCGTAGTTTTTCGCTGTCGGAGGAAGCTCGCCGGTTTTGTGGATAACAAAATCTTTCTTCCCCTGCTCCTCTATCGATATGCATCCCTGCTGGGCAAGATAGAACATGAGGGAAACTACGTCTTCCTTGTCGACCGTTCCGTCTATGATGTATCCTGCGTCAGCCGAAGTGATGCCCTCAGGCGGATAGAACTCTACAGTCTGTATCGACTTCGGGTCCCTGCCGAATCTGAACCAGAGAAGGAGCATTCCGAGCGCTGCGACTATCGCTGCCGCAGTCATGAGAAGATCCGAGAACCTGTGGGTCATCTCGCCCGTGAAATATCCCTCGGGGAGCTTTATCCCTATCGTGATGCCGGAGCCCGCGGGAAGCTGCTCGTTCGCTCTGATCGTGATCGTCTTTCCCCCTTCGAGGTCCCAGTCGACCAGCTCGCTTTTGCCTCCGCCGCTTCCGACCGCTATCTTGATGTCGTCCTTCTTGACCTTCTTCGGCATGACTACCGTTATCGTCGATTCATCTATCGGCGTCTCCCAGTCGAACGGCAGGATGTTGTAGTAGAACGAATCGTAAGCGTCTATCCCGTCGTCATAGAATCTGACGCGGTACGAAAGCTCGTAATCCTTCAGCCCGTCGATCGTTACGTCTTCGTCGCCTATCCTGATGACCTTGTTGCCCAGCTCCGTCGACACGTCGTACTTGTCCTTCGTGACCGAGATGTCCTCGACCTTCATGGACACCGTGCCGCTCTTCAGGACGTTTCCATCGTCGTCCTTGTAGGTCACGTCATTAGTAAGCGGGATGTATCTGTAGATACCGTGCATCGGCTCCGTGATGTCCACCCCGATGTTTTCGGTGATGTAGGCCGAGTTGTCCTGCTGGACGTTGACCTTGACGTCGAAGGAAGTCGTGTCGAAGTCCATGCTGTCTGCCTGGGCTTCGGGCACGCAGAAAGTAAGCGAAAAGCACAGCGCGAGGATCACCGCTGCGGCCGCTGAAGACGCTCTCATTATTCTTTTTTTAGAAATGGACTTCAACATTTTCTCTTTCACTTTCGTTGATCTCGAACATCGCTCTCTTTTCAAAGTGGAACATCGAGGCGATGAGGTTCGACGGGAAGGACTCTCTCTTCGTGTTGTACTCTCTTACTACAGCGTTGTAGTATTTGCGTGAGTTCGCGATATCTTCTTCGACTTTCTGGAGCTGTTTCTGAAGGTCGAGGAAGTTCTGGTTAGCCTTGAGGTCGGGATACGCTTCAGAAACGGCAAAAAGGCTCTTCAGAGCTCCGGAAAGCACGCCTTCGCCTTCCAGCCTCTCCTCTGTAGTCTTCGCGTTCATGATGCTCGCTCTGGCTTCCGTGACAGCCATGAGCGTCTCTTTCTCGTGCGCAGCGTAGCCCTTCACCGTCTCTACGAGATTCGGTATGAGGTCAAAACGCTTTTTCATGTAAACATCCATCGTCGCGAACGCTTCATCCACCCTGTTCTTCAGTTTGACGAAGCCGTTGTACGTTCCGATAAAGAACACCGCGATCAGCGCGATGATTATCAGGATGATGATCAGTACCATATCATTACCTCCTTTTTCCGATCAATATATCTTCCAGTCTATAGGTTCGTCGAGGAACTCGTTCGTCCTCGAGAAGTATCTGCCTCCGAAGAAGCCCCTTGATGCAGAGAGCGGACTCGGATGGACGCTCTCTATAACGAGGTGGCGGCTCTGGTCAATCAGCGTTTTTTTCGATCTGGCATAATTCCCCCATAGTATGAACACCATTGGCTTTTCCCTCTGTCCGAGAAGGCCGATCACCCTGTCCGTGAATATCTCCCATCCTTTGTTCCTGTGCGATCCCGCCTTTCTCGCTCTGACGGTAAGCACCGAGTTCAGGAGGAGCACGCCTCTGTCAGCCCACTGCTGCAGGCAGCCGTGAGGCGGAGGGTCTATCCCAAGGTCGCTCTTCAGCTCCCTGAAAATGTTCACGAGCGAAGGAGGAGGCTCTATCCCCTCTTTCACCGAAAAGCACAGTCCGTGCGCCTGCCCAGGCTCGTGATACGGATCCTGTCCGAGTATGACGGCTTTGACATCGCTGTAAGCCGTCGACTTCAGCGCGTTGAATATGTCGTACATATCCGGATATACCACATAAGAGCTGTATTCCTCCTTGAGGAACTGTCTCAGCCTGAGATAGTATTCCTTCCTGAATTCATCCTTCAGGATATCGTCCCAATCGTTTCCAAAGTGTACCATGCATTGATTATATCATACACATGGGAAAAATTCTTCAGCGCTGTTACGCTTTAGCGAAAAAAACTATTGACAGGTCCTATTACCGGTTATATAATCCTCCACAATATAAATATTTCAAACCGATGATCAAGAGTAGTAAGCAGAGATCATTCCGGGAGAGCGAGCTGCGGATGGTGTGAGCGCGGCGCCGGGACCCCTGCCGAATGGACTTGTGAGGGCGGACGAAAGGCTCAGGCCGAGTAGCAACCGACGGGATCTCCACCTGTTACAAAGGGAGCGGGTATCACGCTGTATCCGGAAGAACGCTCTTTACGAGCGTATGGGTGGCTTTAACAAAACACGGTTTTGTCCCATTGGCGGGATGAAGCCGTTTTCTTTTTTCCCATTCAGCGTACCGTATTTCAGATGATGTGTGAAAGGAGAAAAGAAAATGAAAAAAGACACACCGTACAAGATCTATCTCTCAGAAAACGAAATGCCGAAGGACTTTTACAATGTCCGCGCCGACATGCCGGTCAAACCCGCTTCGCTCAGGAATCCCGCAACGGGTCAGGCGATGACGGCTGCCGACCTCTCCCCCGTATTCTGCGACGAACTCATCAAACAGGAACTCGACAACGATACTAGATACATCCCCATCCCTGAGGAAGTAAGGGACTTCTTCGCCATGTACCGTCCCTCCCCGCTCGTAAGAGCTTACTGCCTCGAGGAAAAGCTGGACACTCCGGCCAAGATCTTCTACAAATTCGAAGGAAACAACACCAGCGGTTCGCACAAGCTGAACTCCGCCATCGTACAGGCTTACTACGCCAAGCAGCAGGGCCTCAAAGGCGTAACGACAGAGACAGGAGCCGGCCAGTGGGGCACGGCCCTTTCGATGGCATGCTCGTACTTCGGCCTCGACTGCAAAGTCTACATGGTCAAGGTCTCGTACGAACAGAAGCCGTTCAGACGCGAAGTCATGAGAACATACGGCTCGGGCGTAACGCCCTCGCCTTCCGAGACGACGAACGTCGGAAAAGCCATCCTCAAAGAGCATCCCGGAACGACGGGAAGCCTGGGCTGCGCGATATCCGAGGCCGTTGAGGTCGCAGTGGGAAGCGAAGGCTACCGCTACGTTCTCGGAAGCGTCCTCAACCAGGTCCTCCTCCACCAGTCGATCATCGGTCTTGAGACGAAGACGGCTCTCGACAAATACGGCATCAAGCCCGACATGATCATCGGCTGCGCAGGCGGCGGATCGAACCTCGGCGGACTCATCTCGCCGTTCATGGGCGAAAAGCTCCGCGGAGAAAACGATTATGAATTCATCGCAGTAGAGCCCGCTTCCTGCCCGTCGTTCACAAGGGGCAGATACGCTTACGACTTCTGCGATACGGGCAAGGTGACGCCTCTCGCCAAGATGTACACACTGGGAAGCGGCTTCATCCCCTCTGCCAACCACGCAGGCGGCCTGAGATTCCACGGCATGAGCCCCGTCCTTTCCGAGCTTTACCACGAAGGACTGATGGAGGCGCGCGCAGTCGAGCAGACGAGCGTATTCGAGGCGGCTGTAGAGTTCGCCAAGGTCGAGGGCATCCTTCCTGCTCCGGAGAGCAGCCACGCGATCAGAGTCGCCATCGACGAGGCTCTTAAGTGCAAGGAGACGGGCGAAGAAAAGACGATCGTATTCGGACTCACTGGCACGGGATACTTTGACCTTACGGCTTATCAGAAGTACAATGACGGAGAGATGACAGATTACATACCGACCGACGAAGAGCTCGAGGCTGGCTTTGCTACTCTCCCGGACATCACTGAGAAATAAGCCCTGCAGCGGGTCCGCCGGTCAATACCGAAAGGCCAACATGAAAAGAGATATATTCATTTCCGAAAATGCATCCGTATGGATGAAAAATAAGATAATATATAGGGGTTACGGGGTCTGCGCCGTCAGCGGCGGCGCGGACTCTTTTATTGCTTCGCACGCCGATCTGTATTACTGCAGGCTCGGTGCGGATACTGACGCTCCTGTCTTTGAGGGCATCCGTGAAAATGTCGGATCCGCTTACCCGGAAGACTGCATATACAACGCGGCCTGCACGGGAAAGTACTTCATACACAGGCTTGATATCACAGCCCCAGCTCTGCTCAGCGCAGCGGAAGAGCTCGGCATGAGAATGATAGATGTCCCTCAGGGGTACACGAAGTGCAGCACCCTCATAGTCGATGAGGACAGCATCGTCACATCGGACAGAGGCATCGAAAAGAAATGCTCTGCCGCAGGGATGGACGTCCTTCTCGTGATGCCGGGACACGTGGAGCTTGAGGGTTTCAGATACGGATTTATTGGAGGAGCCTCGGGCCGGATAGACGATGTGATCCTGTTTGAGGGCGACCTCAGCCGCCACCCGGACTTTGAAAAGATCGAGGAGTTCATACGTTTGAAGGGCCTCGCCTGTGAGTATAATAAGGATATGCCGCTGACGGACATCGGCAGTATAGTGTAAGCAGTAA
>CAMNNG010000040.1 GCA_946545145.1 uncultured Bacillota bacterium | reverse complement strand
AGAAAAGACCCGGGATCTCTCCCGGGTCTTCATAGTTAATTCTGTTATTTGTCCGCTTCCGTGTTTGAATTCTCTCTTACTACTGCCTGCGCTGCCGCGAGCCTTGCGATAGGTACACGGAACGGCGAGCAGGATACATAGTCGAGTCCCACTCTGTGGCAGAAGTCGATCGACGACGGATCTCCGCCGTGCTCACCGCAGATACCAAGCTTGAGGTACGGGTTGACCTTGCGGCCCTTCTCTACAGCTATCTGCACGAGCTGGCCTACGCCTGTCTGATCGAGGCTCTGGAACGGATCCTCTTCGAATACGCCCTTTTCGACATACTCCTTGATGATCCTGCCCGTATCGTCACGGGAGAATCCAAGAGTCATCTGAGTAAGGTCGTTCGTTCCGAACGAGAAGAAGTCAGCTTCTTTAGCGACCTCGTCGGCCGTCAGTGCAGCGCGCGGGATCTCGATCATCGTTCCGACGATGTAGTCTACCTTTTCGCCTTCGCGCTCGAAGACCTTTTCGATAGTCTCTACGACGTACTTCTTGACATAAGCGAGTTCCTTCACATTGCCTACCAGCGGTATCATGATTTCCGGAACTACCTCGAGACCCTTTTCCTTCTTGAGCTCGATGGCGGCCATGATGATGGCTTCTGCCTGCATCTCTGCGATCTCAGGATATGTGATCGTCAGACGGCACCCTCTGTGACCGAGCATCGGGTTGAACTCTTTGAGTTCGCTTACGCGGTGCTTGAGCTTCGTGAAATCGAGTCCGAATTCATCAGCAAGCACCTGGATCTCTTCGTCTGTATGCGGTACGAATTCGTGCAGCGGCGGGTCGATCAGTCTGATCGTTACCGGTCTGTCTTCCATCGCTTCGAATATTCCCTTGAAGTCGCTCTTCTGATACGGCAACAGCAGAGCAAGAGCTTCTCTTCTTTCGGACTCTTCGTCGGCGAGGATCATTCTTCTCATAGCCTTGATCCTGTCCTCTCCGAAGAACATGTGCTCTGTACGGCACAGGCCGATGCCCTCTGCACCGAACTTGACAGCCTGAGCTGCGTCAGCCGGCGTATCGGCGTTCGTTCTTACCTTGAGTCTTCTGATCTCGTCTGCCCACTTCATGATCTGAGCGAAGTCGTTCGAAAGGTCCGGTGCGACCATTTCGAGTTCGCCGAGGTATACGCATCCTGACGAACCGTCGATCGAAATGATGTCTCCTTCTTTGAGAATATTTCCTGCGACCGTCATCGTGCCTGCTTTTTCATCGATCTTGATAGCCGAGCAGCCCGCTACGCAGCACTTGCCCATGCCTCTTGCAACTACAGCAGCGTGCGATGTCATACCGCCGCGCTCTGTGAGGATGCCTTCTGCGACTACCATTCCGGCGAGGTCTTCAGGTGATGTCTCAGCTCTTACGAGTACGACTTTCTTTCCGTCTTCGACAGCTGCCTTTGCAGTCTCAGCTGTGAAGAAGATCTGTCCGCTTGCAGCGCCCGGGCTTGCCGGAAGACCCTTTGCGACTGCTTCGTTAGCAGCAAGGTCAGCGTCAGAGAACTTCGGGTGGAGGAGCTGGCCGATCTGATCAGGCTCGATCCTCGATACGGCTGTCTCCTTCGTTATGAGTCCCTCATCTACCATGTCGACGGCGACTTTGACAGCAGCCTGAGCCGTTCTCTTGCCGTCACGCGTCTGCAGCATGTAGAGTTTTCCTCTTTCGACTGTGAACTCCATGTCCTGCATGTTCTTGTAGTGGTTCTCGAGGAGTTCAGCGATCTTTGTGAATTCCTTATATACTTCGGGGAATGTCTGCTCCATCTCAGCGATCGGCTGCGGCGTTCTGATGCCGGCAACTACGTCTTCACCCTGAGCGTTGACGAGGAATTCTCCGAATACTTTCTTTTCGCCTGTCGACGGGCTTCTTGTGAAGGCGACGCCTGTACCGGAGTCGTCTCCCATGTTTCCGAATACCATCTCCTGGACGTTGACGGCTGTGCCGAGCGTCGAGTCGATGTTGTTGAGTTCTCTGTAGAGGACTGCTCTTTCTGTGTTCCACGAACGGAATACAGCCAGGACAGCTTCCATCAGCTGATCCTTCGGATCCTCGGGGAAGCCCTTGCCTATCTCGGCGACAACGAGTTTTTTGTAGTCTTCTATGATCTCCTTGAGATCTTCGGCAGTCAGTTCGACGTCGAATTCGACGCCTCTTTCCGCCTTCTTTCCGTCGAAGATCTTGTCGAACTTGTCCTTCTTGATCTCGAGGACGATGTCCGAATACATCTGGATGAATCTTCTGTAGCTGTCATACGCGAATCTCTCATTGTTCGTGAGCTTCGCAACTCCGAGTACGGAGTCGTCATTGAGTCCCAGATTCAGGATCGTATCCATCATGCCCGGCATCGAGAACGGCGCTCCGGAACGAACCGATACGAGAAGCGGGTTGTCCGGATCTCCGAACTTCTTGCCGCTGACGGCCTCGAGTTCTTCAAGCTTCGCCATGATCTCGCTTACGAGATCATCCGATACTACTTTTCCATCCTCGTAATACTTGTTGCATGCCTGACATGTGACTGTGAAACCAAACGGTACCGGAAGACCGATCTTTGTCATCTCGGCAAGGTTCGCGCCCTTGCCGCCGAGGACATATCTCATGTCTTTGTTACCTTCATTGAAAGAGTAAACGTATTTAGCCATTTAGTGACCTCCTAAAAATCAAGTCTCTCCTCAATATAACTTTTTACTTCGTCAATAGGCAGCCTTACCTGTTCCATCGTGTCTCTATCCCTGATGGTCACCTGTCCGTCGTTTTCGGTATCGAAGTCGACACAGATGCAGAAAGGCGTTCCTATCTCGTCCTGACGGCGGTATCTCTTACCGATGGATCCCGTTACGTCAAAATCGACATTGAAATATTTTGAGAGTTTTTCATATACGGCCTCAGCCTGATCCGAAAGCTTCTTCGCCAGCGGAAGAACGGCAGCCTTGTAAGGCGCCAGCGCCGGATGGAATCTCATTACGACTCTGGTGTCTTCCTTGCCCTTGTCGTTGACGAGTGTCTCTTCTTCATATGCTTCGATGAGGAACGCGAGAGCTACTCTGTCAGCTCCGAGCGACGGCTCGATGCAGTACGGTATGTACTCCTGCATTTCCTTGCCTTCGCCTTCCTGATAAGTCATCTTTTCGCCCGAGAACTCTCTGTGCTGTTTGAGGTCGAAGTCCGTACGGTCCGCGATGCCCCAAAGCTCGCCCCATCCGAACGGGAAGAGGTACTCGATGTCCGTAGTCGCGTTGCTGTAGTGCGACAGCTCTTCCTGCTCGTGGTCTCTGAGTCTGAAGTTCTCGTCCTTCATGCCGAGGGATCTCAGGAAGTCTCTGCAGTAGTCTTTCCAGTAAGCGAACCATTCAAGATCCGTTCCCGGCTTGCAGAAGAATTCAAGTTCCATCTGCTCGAACTCTCTCGTTCTGAAAGTGAAGTTTCCGGGTGTGATCTCGTTTCTGAACGATTTGCCGATCTGGGCGATACCGAACGGGAGCTTCTTTCTTGTAGTCCTCTGAACGTTCATGAAGTTGACGAAGATGCCCTGCGCCGTCTCAGGTCTGAGGTATATCTCCGATTTCGCGTCTTCTGTGACGCCCTGGAACGTTTTGAACATGAGGTTGAACTGCCTCAGTCCGGTGAAGTTGCTGGCTCCGCACTCAGGGCACTTGACCTGATGCTCTGCTATATAATTTTCCATCTCTTCATCGGACCAGCCGTCAACGATGACGTCGCTCTGTCCCTTCTCAGCGAGATCTTCTTCGATCAGTTTGTCCGCACGGAAACGGGCCTTGCAGGATCTGCAGTCGATCAGCGGATCGGAGAATCCTCCTACGTGACCGGATGCTTCCCATGTTTTCGGATTCATCAATATCGCAGCGTCAAGACCGACATTGTACTTCGACTCCTGTACGAACTTGCGCCACCACGCCTTCTTGATATTGTTCTTGAATTCGACTCCTAACGGGCCGTAATCCCATGTGTTGGACAGACCGCCGTAGATCTCCGAGCCCGGGAAAATGAATCCGCGGCTCTTCGCAAGGGCAACGATCTTGTCCATCGTGACATTGTTTGCTTGTTCACTCATTGTTTCTTATTGTTCCTTCCTTTTGCTATTTTTGTCTAAAATCTTTCTGCAGCTTCATCGACAGCCTGATCAACAGCTTCGCCCATCGTCTGAGCAGCGTCCTCTGCCTCGGCAGCAGCGCCTTCAGCTGTAGCAGCAGCCTCATCGAATGCTCCGTCTGCAGCTTCTTCAGCCTCGTCTACGACGTCTTCGAATTCTTCTGTGAGATCTTCGAATTCGTCAGCTTCCTTCTTGATCCTGCTCTTGACGGACTCAACAGCTTCCTGAGTCTTCTCGAATGCGTCTCCGGCCTTGTCGACTACCTTGTCGTAAGCTTCCGAAGCCTGGACCTTTTCCTTAACATCCTGTCCCTTCTGGAAAGCAGCATCTTTGAACTCGCTGCCCTTTTCTTTGGCCTTGTCGATAGCGTCGTTGGCTCTGTCGGAAACGTCGATGATCGTGCCGTCTGTCTTGACTACTTCAACGTTGCACTTGAAGCCGTAAGCAGCTATAAGGCTGACGAGGATGCCGCCCGGTGCGAGGATCGTAGCGATGATACCAGCGTTGACCGGAAGGTTGAGGATCTGCTCTCCGTCCTTTTTCTTGACGATGATCCTGGAAACGTTGCCCTTTCTTACGAGAGCTTTGACGGAGTCGAGTATGTCGGATCCGCGCTCTCCTACAGACTTCTTCGTTTCGTTGTCAAGAGTCTCCTCGATGTTGATGATAGCATCAACGACGCTGCCGTCTGCAGCCTCGAGAGCTTCTTTTGCTTCTTTGTAGCTGACGCCTGTTCTGTCTTTCACGAGTTCTATCTTTTCCAAAGTTACTTCCATATTATTTACCTCCTTATAAAACGTTTGTTTCATTCCGGCTATACCATCATGAATGATTCACTTTTTAATTCTCCGATGTCAAGATGGTACCTTGCGTACTCGGTCATCATCTTTCTTATCTTCTCCGCCTTATCGTCGTCGAGCGCTACTTTTCTGAGACTTTCAAGCGGGTTGGAGTTAAAGTAATTTAATATATCAATTATACCAAAATCGATTTTATACTGCAACGAATCGTTACCTGCGTGAGCCGGGCAGAGGATGCCTCCCTGAGGGATGCTGAAGATGATCCCTTCCTGCGCGAATCCACTGATGGGCTTTCCGCATGCGGCGCAGCTTTCGAGGTTCGGAAAAACGCCCAGCTGCTTCATCAGCTTGACCGTGAAAGCAGCGACGAGGGTCAGGTATCTTCCCTGCCTCATCTCGAGTTCCTTCAACAGATCAAGCGTCAGATTGAACACTCCGGGCGCCGGCTGACCTTCGGCCGTGGCCTTGTCGACGAGTTCGAGAACGTATGAAGCGTTCATGTACTTGTCGACGTCCTCGCCGATCCTGTAGTAGCTGTGCAGTGTGTCTGCTCCGTTGATATTGAAGTAATCGCCGCGCTTGAAGAATTCGTACGATCCGTGCGTGAAAGGCCTCAGAGCAAGCGCCTGCTTGCCCTTGCTCCTCTCGGTGATGTTCGTACCGGCGCTGATCTTGCCGTACTGACGGGTGAAGATCGATATCATCCTTCTGCCGCCGCTGATCTTCGTTTGTCTTAAGACTATGCCTTCGCTTTCGGTTATCATTTCTGCTCCCTGTAGCCAAAGTTGGAAAGAGCGATGTCGGAGTCGCGCCAGTTGTCCTTGACCTTGACCCATGTCTTCAGGCTGACCCTCGTGCCGAGAAGCGATTCGATCTCCTTCCTCGACTGGATCCCGACTCCCTTGAGGGTGTGGCCATCCTTTCCTATGATGATGCCCTTGTGCGACTTCTTCTCGCAGTAGATGATCGCGCCGATCTCAGTCAGCCTCGGCGATTCATTGAAGTACTCTATCTCGACCGCAACGCCGTGCGGGACTTCTTCCTTGAGATAAAGAAGCAGCTTTTCCCTGATGATCTCGCTTACGAGGAACCTCTCCGGATCGTCCGTGATCATATCTTCCGGGAAGTACATCGGGCCTTCTTCGATATAGCCCTTGACCTTCTCGATCACGAGGTCGGTGTTGATCCCCTTCTTCGCTGAGATGCCGATGATCTCGTCGAACATGCCGAGCTCCGAGTAAGCGTCATAGATCTCCTTGTATGTCTCCGGACCGAGAAGATCCGTCTTGTTGATGAGCAGGATCTTCGGCGTATCCGTCTCCTTCAGAAGATCCAGGATGTATCTGTCCCCCGGACCCTTGTCCAGAACATCGTCCGTTAAAAACAAAATGACATCGACCTCTTCAAAAGTGGAGAGAGCGCTGTCCGTCATAAATTTTCCGAGTTTGTTCCTCGGCTTGTGTATTCCGGGCGTGTCTATGAAGACGAGCTGTACGCCTTCCTCGTTGTAGATGCCCCTGATGCTGTTTCTCGTCGTCTGCGGCTTCGGCGTCGTGATCGCTACCTTCTCGCCCACGATGGCGTTGAGAAGCGTCGACTTTCCGACGTTCGGTCTTCCTATTATCCCTATAAAACCGCTCTTGAATACTTCTGCCATATATATACCGGTCCTTTCTAAAGTCTGAAGCCCTTCGGAAGCAGCTCGGCCAGGCTCATCATCTCGAGATGATCCTCGTCGGCTCCCGTTATCACGATGAGATCCTCGGGCGAGTCCGTGAACTCGTTCATGAACTGCCTGCATATCCCGCAGGGCCATGCCTCTCCTCCCGAAGAAGCGATCGCTATCCTTTTGAACGAGCGGACGCCTTCGCTTACTGCCTTGCTCATAGCGCACCTCTCCGCGCATATGCCTGCGGGGTAGCTCGCGTTCTCTATGTTGACGCCGGTGTACACCTCGCCGCTGTCGGCCTCGCAGGCTGCGCCCACGCTGAAGCCCGAATACGGAGCGTAAGCATTCGCCAGCGCTTCCTTTGCTTTCAAATAAAGTTCTCTGTCAGTCATGGTCTTTCTCCTTGCCGTCATCAGTCCGCTTACTCACGCGTAAGGCCCAGCTTTTCCATGGTCCTCTCTTCGGCGGCGCGCATCTCGGCCTTTTCGCCTTCTTCCATGTGGTCGTAGCCGAGCAGGTGGAGTATGCTGTGCACGAAGAGGTAGACGGCCTCGCGCTCCTCGGAGTGTCCGAACTCTGCAGCCTGCGCCTTCGCCCTCTCGAGCGATATGACGACGTCGCCGAGGACTGCCGGTCCTTCGTCAGGGATGTCGTTCGCGTCCTCAAACTGCGGGAATGAGAGCACGTCGGTCGCGCGGTCGATCCCGCGGAAGTCGCGGTTCAGCGTTCTGATCTCTTCGTCGTCAACGAAAGTGACGCTGATCTCAGCCTCGTCCGGGCGGATGCCCTCGTCTTCGAGTATGATCAGCGCTGCCTTCTCCATCAGCTCTGTCAGTTCTTCAGCCTTCAGCTTTCCGGTCTGAAGCGCCTCTCCCGATATTATCAGCTCCATTCATCGTCCTCCGGGTGCGCTTTGAAATATCTGTCGTAAGCATTGATTATCTTCTTGACCATCCTGTGGCGGACGACGTCTACGTCCGTCAGACGGCATATCGCGATGTCCTTGATGCCGTCGAGCACCTTGAGCGCCTCGACGAGTCCCGACTTCTTGCCTCTGGGGAGGTCGATCTGGGTGATGTCGCCTGTGACGACCATCCTCGATCCGAAGCCCATCCTCGTGAGGAACATCTTCATCTGCTCGCCCGTCGTATTCTGCGCCTCGTCGAGAATGATGAAGGCGTTGTCGAGCGTGCGGCCCCTCATGTAAGCGAGCGGGACGATCTCAATGACCTCTTTTTCCTTCAGCCTCATCGCGCTCTCCCTTCCGAGAACGTCGTAGAGAGCATCGTAGAGCGGCCTCAGGTACGGGTCGACCTTTTCCTGCAGGTCGCCCGGCAGGAAGCCGAGCCTCTCACCGGCCTCGACGGCCGGCCTGGTCAGTATGATCTTCTGGACCTCGCGTTTTTTGTAAGCGGTCACCGCCATCGCGACCGCGATATATGTTTTTCCCGTACCGGCAGGTCCTATGCCGAATACGACTTCTTTTTCTCTGATAGCCTTGACGTAGTTCTTCTGTCCTATCGTCTTCGGTTTGAGCGGCTTTCCCGTATGGGTGTAGCAGATGATGTCCTTCTGCACGCTTCCTTCGGAATATTTCATTCCTCTCTCGGCAAGCGACGTGATATATGCCACCTTCTGCGCGTCCAGGCTCTCGCCCGCCGCTATGACGCTCGCGAGCTCCTTGATGACGCCCGCTGCCTTTTCCTTATCTTTGCCATTCAAAACAAGCGAGCCGTTCCGCTGGACGATCTCGACATCCATCGTCTCCTGCAGGAGCCTCAGGTTCTCGTCCATGTTCCCGAACAGTTCGCCCGCATCTATTTCTTCAGGCAGATCGACTTTTATGTTTTGTTCCAAATATAAAGCCTCCGTTTGTTATTCACTCATTGTTTTCGGATCCGTATCCGCATCATCAGACATACGCATCATCCGATGCACGCATTCTGTCGATCAGACATCCGCATCCGGTCAAAATACAGAAGTGACCCGATAAGATATCGGGCCACCTTTGATGCTTTTAGTATCTTCTGGCCTTTTTTCTAGCGGCCTCGGATTTTTTCTTTTTCCTTACACTCGGTTTTTCGTAATGCTCACGCTTTCTCAGTTCGCTCATAACGCCATCACGAGCACAAGAACGTTTGAATCTCTTCAACGCACTTTCCAAGCTTTCGTTTTCTTTTACGATTACATGTGCCATTCCCGTCTCACCTCCTGACGTTACATATTTTTGCTGAATCAGCCTTGTCATTATACTATCAACCCGGCGGCCATGTCAACTTTCTCTTTCCTAAAATGTGCAGATGAAGATGTTTTACTGTCTGGAATCCGTCTTCACCGCAGTTGATGACCACTCTGTAGCCGTTTTCGAGTCCCAGGGATGCAGCAACATCCTTGATCTTCGTCATCATGTATCCCATGAGATCGGCGTCTTCATCCGTAACATCGTCGATGGAAGCTATATGCTTTTTCGGGATCATGAGCACATGTACCGGAGCCTGTGGATCCGCATCGTGGAAGCAGAATATCCTGTCGTCCTCATATGCTACGTTTGCCGGGATCTCGCCGTCTTTCAGTTTGCAGAAAATGCAGTCACTCATCAGCTGTCCCTCCTTTCTTTTCTTCTGTCGGTTTGTTATCTATCCGTATACCGATATTTTACATTCTTTCCCACCGTATCGCAAGAATTTCCGCATTGCATGTATGTCAGCATCACGAGTGATTCCGAATCGCAGCACTTTCCGCATCGCAGGATCTCAGCGCAAACGAAAAGGCGGCCCATGCAGGCCGCCCCGTTTTCCATCGTTTTCGTATTTATTTTCCGGCTTCTCATTTAACGTCTTCTGATTTTCGATTTGATGAACTCTCTGTAAACAGCGAACAGCACTCCGGCTACCGGCCATATGATCCATGTCCTGTCCCAGCGCATCGTCAGGAAGCTCCATGCGAGATAGATCGCGGTTACGATCATCCAGTAGATGCCGTCGTATTTGCTGAGCCTCTTGTTCTGCCTCGTGTAGTCGCCTTCCTCAAGAAGCTTGTCCATGCTTTCCCAGATGACGCTCGTATTCACGATTATCTTCACTCCGACTGCGACGAAGGCCAGCAGCACACATACCGAAAGTGTGTAATAAATATCCTGATCTCCTCCGAAGATCCCTGCGATGAAGAGCGGGATCGCTGAAATGACACAAAGCGTGATGCCGATCACCATGTCTCTGGAGTGCCTCTCCTGGTAAGCCTTTCGTCTTTCCCTGACCATTCCGCTTACTCCGTAAGCAGTCTCGATCATCTCTTCTTCAAAGTACTTGAACCTCTGACCTGCCAGACCGACCTTGACGAAGATCGCTACCGCTACGCCTACGAAGCAGAACAGTATTGCCAGACCGGCGAAAGCTCCTGCGTCTGCGCTGAGAGGGATCCTTCCCGCCTCGCCCAGTGCAGCCAAAGCGATCAGCGCTATAGGAGACAGGATGCAGAGCATCACTCCTACAGATACGATTCCCGCGATGGATCTGTTGTGCTCCAGAAAATCGTGAGCTTCTTCCATCGTGACGTTCCTGACCGGGATCTCATCGTAGCCGAAACTGCGTCCCGTATCCTCAGGCAGATCAGTATCCGGAAGATTCTCTATCTCATCAATAAGCAGATAGTCCGTCGTCACTCCGAACAGTTCAGCCATCTGCACTATCTTCTTCATATCCGGAACCGACTGCGCGCCTTCCCACTTCGATACCGACTGACGGGATACGCCGAGCTTCTCCGCGAGCTCTTCCTGTGACCATCCGTTCTTTTTTCTGTTTTCTATTATCTTGTCCGCAAGTATCATTTTCTG
>CAMNNG010000039.1 GCA_946545145.1 uncultured Bacillota bacterium | reverse complement strand
CCTGCTGGATGTGGTTGTCGAGCATAGCTGCAAGAAGGTTGTTTGCTGCGCCGATAGCATGGAAGTCGCCTGTGAAGTGGAGGTTGATGTCTTCCATCGGTACTACCTGAGCGTATCCGCCGCCGGCTGCTCCGCCTTTGACTCCGAATACAGGTCCGAGGGAAGGCTCACGAAGAGCAACGAATGTCTTCTTGTCGATCTTCTTCATTCCGTCTGCCAGGCCGACAGTCGTCGTTGTTTTGCCTTCGCCGGCAGGTGTCGGTGTGATGGCCGTGACGAGGATCAGTTTTCCGTCCGGTGTATCCTTCTTCTCTTCGAGAATGTTGTAGTCTACTTTTGCTTTGTAATTGCCGTAGTACTCAACGTACTTTTCGTCGATTCCTGCTCTTTCTGCAATTACACTGATTTTTTCAGGTGTTGCTTCCTGCGCGATCTGGATGTCGCTTTTGATTTCCATGATAAGTTCCTCCTTGCAATTTTTCATGAGACATAAGTTACGGGCGGCTGCCCGGTCCTGACTTTTCCTGGTGTGGATAAAATGATAAACCGTTTTTCTTATCCATCAAATTAACAACTTTAACTTGTTCCTTATCAAATGTATCATGTTTGCTAAGTTTAGTAAAACTCTTTTTACTTCAAGGATAGTTGAGTAATATTTCATACAATTTTATTCAAGTTAACCTAAAAAAGATTAATGTGCCGCGCAACACTGATTCAATTGACGGGGGCAAGGGTGTATAATGGACGCGAGGTAAAAATAATGGCGGAAATATATGCTTACAGAGTATTCACGGCCGTGGTGGAAAACGGCAGCTTCACCTCAGCGGCGCAGAGCCTTGACATCACGCCGTCGGCGGTGAGCCATACGATCTCAAAACTGGAGAAGGATATAGGCTTCGCTCTGTTCATACGGAGCAGGGGCAAGCTTGAGCTGACGCACAACGGGCGCGTCCTTCTTCCGAGGATCTACGACCTCATCAAACTGCAGGACAGGATCATGCAGGAAAAGCAGGAGATACTCGGGGTCAGCAAGGGCAGCGTCAGGATAGGCGCCTTCAACTCGGTCACGATGAAGTGGATACCGCAGATCATCAGATCGTACAGGGAAAAGTATCCGGGCATCGATGTGCAGGTGTATGAAGGAAAGTATTCCGATGTAGTAAGCGGAGTGTCCAGCGGCATGTTCGATATGGGCTTCGTGACCACGACGCAGGAGCTCAACTCCGAGATCATCGCGCTGTACGACGATCCGCTGGTCTGCGTGACGCCGAAGGACTTCGTTCCGAAGAATCCGGGGCGGGTCACCGTCGAGGAAATAAGCGAGCAGACCATACTCATGCAGGCCGAGGGTCTTGCCTCCGACACAGAGGCCTTCCTTGCCAAGAACGGCATCAGGACGGACTACGGCATAAGGGTAGCGGACGACTCATCTCTTACGGCGATGGTTGCGAGCGGCTTCGGAATATCGATAATGCCCATGCTTCTTTTCAAGGATGAACAGGTCGACGTCGATCTCTATGAGATAGATCCTCCGGAGTACCGGACCATCGGTCTTCTCACGGCGAAGGAGCAGTTTCTGTCGCCCGCCGCAAAGCGGATGATAGAGGAGATAAGGAACTTTGCAGCCGGATTTGAAAAATAGGACCAAAAATAGTATAATAAGTGCAGAAATAAATCCTGGGTTGTTTGTTGGGAAGTATAATTAAACCTACATATCGACATTGGGAGCCCGATGCTTCGGTAACATGCCATGCCTCCTCAGAGTGGAAGGCAGACGACCGCGGATAGGGCACCCCCCTAAGGAACTTAGGGCGTTAATTTGATTCCTGACGGCAATTTGGGATTTTTTAGATTTATTGAAAGGAAGCTGAAGGCGAAACTATAATATGAAAGAAATCAAGATCACAGACATAGACGGTGTGAAGATCGGCCAGGCGAAGGATGAAGAAGGCGCGACCGGATGCACCGCTATAATTTTTGAAGAAGGAGCAGTCGCCGGAGTCGACGTCAGAGGAGGCGGACCGGCGAGCCGCGAGACGGAGCTCCTGGATCCGGTGAAGAACTGCCAGGCCATACACTGCGTGATGCTATCAGGCGGCAGCGCATTCGGACTTGCTGCCAGTGACGGCGCGATGCAGTATCTCGAAGAGCACGGCATAGGATATCAGATAGCCGGACTCACGGTGCCTCTCGTATGCGGAGCTTCGATCTTCGATCTGACTGTAGGAAAGAAGGGCGTAAGGCCTGACAAGAAGATGGGCTACGAAGCCTGCGCAGCGGCAGGAGAAGAGTTCAGGTCCGGAAACGAAGGCGCAGGTACCGGAGCGACGGTTGGAAAGCTCAGGGGACCGGAGCACATGATGAAGTCCGGAATAGGATCGTTTGCCGTACAGTCAGGCGAAGTCAAGTGCGGAGCGGTAGCAGTAGTCAATGCTCTGGGCGATATATGGAAGGACGGAGAGATCATAGCGGGTCTTCGCACAGAGGACGGCGGTTTTGAAAACGCCAGAGACCTCCTCTTCGATGTCATAGAGCATGAAAACACTCCGAACAGGGAGAACACGACTCTCGTATGCGTAGTGACGAATGCTGAAATAACTAAGGATGCCGCAAACAAGGTCGCGCAGATGGCGCACAATGGTCTTGCAAGAGCGATAGATCCGGTCCATACATCGATGGACGGCGATCTTGCTTTCGCAGTAGCGACAGGAAAGGTAAAGGCGAACTCAGACGCTCTGGGAACGCTGGCGGCATATGTGACGGAAAGGGCCATCCTGGATGCAGTTGAAAACGCAGAGGACGCTTACGGCATCCCGGCTGCCCGCAGTATAAAGAAGGAAAAGTAATGCTTAAAAGTCTTATCGTTTATTACTCACTGGAAGGAAATGTAGAGCTTCTCACGAAATACACAGCGAACCTGCTCGGCTCTGATGTGATGGAGCTGGTGCCGGTCAAACCTTATCCGACAGGCAGGATCAGCAAATACATTTCGGGCAGAGCCGCCATGGCTCATGAGACGCCCGAGCTCAGGGAATATCCGCTCGATCCGGACGACTACGATGTCATCATCATCGGAACGCCGGTATGGGCGTCGAATCCCGCTCCGCCTGTCAACACCTTCATGACGACGACGGATCTGTCGGAAAAGAGGGTGGCTCTGATCGTATCGAGCAAGAGCGGCAACGGAGAAAAGTGCATCGCTCAGATGGAGAAGATGCTCGGAAGAAAAGCCGACGTCGTCTTCAACGTCAAAGAGCCCAAAGAGGCGGACCAGAACCAGCTGGTCGAAGAGACAGCAGCCTTTGCAAGGGACGTTATCGGCCCTTACGATACAGGCGAAGAATGGGAACTGTACGACGCGGATGAGAACAAGGAAGATATAAAGATGCACCGCGGCCAGCCGATACCGGACGGCCACTATCACAAGATAGTCAGCGTATGGATCAAGAACTCCGAAGGAAAGTTCCTCATCTCGAAGAGGAGCGCGCAGAAGATAGTATCGCCGTCCACATGGGAGTGCACCGGCGGTGCTGTCGACACGGGAGAGTCCACGCTGGATGCTGCAGTAAGAGAGGTCAAAGAAGAGCTCGGCATCGATCTGGACCCGGAGACTGGAAAACTGGTCAGACAGACAAGGCACGACGATATGCATGAGTTCTACGACGTCTGGCTGTTCGAAAAGGATGTCGACATCGAAGACCTCACGCTTCAGGAAGAAGAAGTCGCAGACGTGAGATGGATGACAAAAGAAGATGTTGAAGAACTCTGGGAGAAAAACGAGTTCAACGTTCTTCTGTATTACTATGATGAAATAATGTGATCTGTCCGGAAGTTTCCGGAGAAAGGAAGGTCCCATATGTATGAACTCATTAAAGTGACTGACAGGACGTACTATATCGAATGCCCCGCAAAGATGGGGCTGTATCTCGACGATGACGGAGCGATACTGATCGACTCAGGCGGCGACAAGGACGCCGGAAGGAAGGTCATTCGTCATCTCGAAGAGCAGGGGTGGACGCTGAAGGCCATCATAAACACGCATTCGAACGCGGACCACATAGGCGGGAACAAGATCCTGATGGACAGGCTGGGAGTGCCCGCTTACACGACGAGGGCAGAGGGCGCGATCAACGAATATCCCCAGCTCGAGCCGAGCTTCCTCTACGGCGGATACCCGTGGAAGGACCTGAGGCACAAACAGCTGATGGCGAAGCCCACGCCTTACCTCGACATCGACGATTTCGACATGCCCGAGGGCATGGAGTATTTCAGGCTGCCGGGCCACTTCATCGATATGATCGGCATCAGGACGCCGGACGACGTCTACTTCATGGCGGACTGCGTGTCGGCGCCGGAGATACTCGAAAAATACCACGTGGGATTCATCTATGACGTGAAGGCTTATCTTGAGACGCTGGATATGATCGAGGGGCTCGAGGGAAGGTCGTTCGTCCCGGCTCACGCGCCGGAGTGCTCCGATATGAAAGAGCTCGCGCGCGTCAACAGGGAGAAAGTAAGCGAAGTGGCGGAGCTCGTCTACGATCTCTGCAAAGAAAAGAAGACGCCCGATGAGCTCATCAAATGCGTCTTCGATCATTACTCTCTTGCCATGAACGCCGCCCAGTATGTCCTTGTGGGAAGCACCATCAGATCCTACGCCAGCTACCTCGCGGATGCGGGAAGGCTGAAGTGCGATTTTGAGGACAACCGCTTCGGATGGACAGCGGTGTAGGGCTGCTAATCATATAAAGATATTTCAGGAGAAGAGACGTTTGTTTCTTCTCTTTTTTCTTCTGTTCTTCGATGTCTTCATCATTATCGCGACGGCTGCTATGAAGATGAGGGCAGCTGCGGCTATGGCGCCGATGATGTAGAGCAGATAGGAGCGGACATCCTCCGTGCTGACGAGGTCTGTCGTTCCGACGAGTCTTCCGTCAGCGCTGATGTACTGCTTTCCGATAACATCGCCCTTGGCGATTGGAAGCTCCAGATCAGATTTTAACTCGTTGTCGAGCTTGAGGTCTTCTGCGCTCGCGTTCTTCGGCACGATGACGTCTGTTACATCCTTCTCGGTAAAGGGGACGTCTTTGTTACCGACCTTGGTGACGAAGTCTGATCCTCCGGTCGTCTGTATGACCTTATGCTTCTTCAGGTAGAAGTCGAGCAGGGCGGCCGTGTCCTCGACGCAGCCGTGCGGCGTTCCGTTCCTCATGACGACGACGATCAGATCCATGCCGTTCTTCTTCGCGTAAGTGATGAGGCAGCACTTCGACTGCTTGGTGAAGCCGGACTTTCCTCCGACGACGCCTTCGTAGTACGCGTATTTGTTCAGTATCATCCTGTGCGAGTTCCAGAGCTCGCGCGACTTCGATTTGTTTGTCTTTTTGATCTTGTATTTCAGAGCGCTGTCGATCTTGACGAACTGCTCATTCTTGATGCAGGCATCCATGATGATCGCGAGATCGTGAGCCGTCGTGTAGTGCTGTTTGTGCGGCATGCCGTGGGGGTTGACGAAGTGCGAATTGACTGCGCCAAGCTCCTGGGCCTTCTTGTTCATCATCTCGGCGAAGCCTTCCTTGCTGCCGCCGATCTCTTCAGCGAGAACGTTGGCGCAGTCGTTTCCGGACTCGAGGATGAGACCGTACAGAAGATCCTGTATAGTGACTTTTTCGCCGGGAACGAGGGCTATGTGGCTCGATCCTTCTTCGAGGCTGTCGATGGCCTCCTGGGAGACCGTGACTTGTTTTTTAAGGTCGGGCGCGTTCTCGAGGACCACAAGGGCAGTAAGCACCTTGGTGCAGCTCGCCGGATACATCTTCTCGTCCGCCTTCTTGTCGTAGAGGACGATGTCGTGGGCCGCGTCGAGCACGACGCCGGATTTCGATTCTATTTTTACGTCTTTGCTCGTATCTGTGACGTAAGCGCTTTCCGCAGCGCTGCCTGCGTCTTCCGCCAGGGCGGGCCGGGCGGCCTGCAGTGAGGCTGCAAGCAGGACTGCCAGAGCGATCAGCAGAGACAGCTTCTTCAGGCTATTTCTTCTTTTTGTCATTTTCGTCTTCTCCTTCGCTCAGTATTTTGATTATGCTTTCGCAGGCAAGTTTGTCCGCATAGCTCGATATCGCCAGTCTGAGTGCGAGATCTGAAAGGGCGGCTTCATCGAGATCTTCTTCTATGAGGCCGTTAGTCTTCTCGAGCTCTGTCCCGAGGACGCCGCAGAACTTTTCGTAGAGCGGTTTTATGTCATCCGCGCTGCTCTGAGAATCGAGCAGAGTCTTCACATCTCCGACTGAGACGACCTGCTTGAGCATGGCGATCATCGTAAGGTAGGCGATATGATCGCGGCTGTATTTCTTTCCTTCGGGTTTTGGCATGACCTTCTGCTTGACGTAGTTGTTGATCATGGCTCCGGTCAGGCTCTCACCGTTTTCGGTGTCCATGAGCTGCCTCTCCATGTAGCTGAGGACCTGGTCCTTGTAAAGGTCTATATCAGGGATATCGTCCCAGCTGTTCGGCCTCTTCTCCTGAAGGAGGGTTTTGAGTTCGCTTATTTCCATATTATCTTCTCCAAACTGTTATTATGTGCGCCTTTCGCACCTCTGAAAGTATAAATGATATCCATAGTTTTGTAAACTTGTATCAGGAACCATATACAAGCTGCAAATATAATTGTAGAAAACGGCGCTCCGATAATATATAATTACGGACAAATGTGAAATGAAAGGATAAAAAATGTTAGGAGTACTCGTAAACACGGCCGGTGCCGCCCTTGGCGCTCTTATCGGTCTGGTCGCGAAGAAGGGCATACCGGACAGGGTCAACGACCATCTCTTCCAGGGGATAGCGCTGTTCGTCCTGTACGTCGGTATAGCCGGCGCTCTGGA
Source organism: uncultured Bacillota bacterium (assembly GCA_946545145.1). Classification (GTDB taxonomy): domain Bacteria; phylum Bacillota; class Clostridia; order Peptostreptococcales; family Anaerovoracaceae; genus UBA3738. The sequence goes on along the minus strand of CAMNNG010000039.1, from coordinate 3,694 downwards.
CTGTCAGAACGCCATAGTCATGATCATTTCGATCGCGGTCGGAGCCCTCATAGGAGAGCTTATTGATCTCGACAAATGGCTGTACAAATGCGTTTCGGCGATCGAAAACAAACTGATCAAGAAGGGGAAAGCGGGCCAGGAGGCGGCTTCCGGAAGCGGTGAGGCGGGGAGCCTCGAAGGAAAGCAGCCGGTCAGCTTCACGGACGCGTTCGTTACGACTGCGATACTTCAGTGCGTAGGCGCTTACACCGTCGTCGGCGGCCTTCAGGCAGGTCTGCAGGGAGACTACAGTCTTCTCTTCTCGAAGACGGGCCTGGACATGACATCGTCGATTATCCTCGCGGCTTCGATGGGCGTTGGAGTCCTCGCGGCGTCGGGAGCGATTTTCGTCGTCACAGGCATCATCGTCGTGCTCGCGCAGTATCTTGCGCCCGTCCTTCCGGACCCTGTCATCACGGAGATGATGGCTGTCGGCTCTCTGGTAATAATCGGTCAGGCGCTGAATATGCTGAAGCTTACAGACATGAAGATCATGAACTTCGTTCCGGCTATCTTCATGCCGATAGCGGTCCTTCCGCTTTATGAAATGGTAACGGCACTTGTATAGAAAAGCAGATTAGTGGTATCATAGAGGCATGAACATTACATTGATAGGAATGCCTGCATGCGGAAAGAGCATGACAGGTCTGATGATGGCCAAGAAGTTTGGCTACAATTATATCGACACGGATCTTCTGATCCAGGGCAGAGAGAACAAGAGACTTTTCGAGATCCTGGACGAGTACGGTCCGGACGAATTCAACCAGATCGAGGAGGAAGTAATCGCTTCCATCAGAACGGTCAACACCATCATCGCTACAGGCGGCAGCGCCATATACGGTCCGCGTGCGATGAAGAATCTGGCTGAGATGAGTACGATAGTATATATCGAGCTCACCTGTGAGACTATCATAGAGAGGCTCGGTGATTTTGCGCTGCGCGGCATCTCGCTCCAGCCGGGCGAGACGATCCAGGATATCTACGACAGAAGGGTGCCGCTTTACCAGAAGTTCGCTCATATCACGGTGAATACCGAAGGCCTCACCCTCGACGAATCCTGTGACAAGATCATGGAGGCAGTCAACGAGAGGGCAGGAAAGTAAATGGATCTAAAAAGAGCGATAATGGAAAGGATATCAAGAAGGGCCTTTCTTGATGAACCTGTAGAAAAACTGAAGCTCGAGCAGCTCGAAGCAGCTGTCTGGGAATGCAACAGAGCTGGAGATATCAATATAAAGATAGTCACGGACGATCCCGCGCCGTTCGGGGCGAAGAATACGTACGGAATGATCTCGGGGGCGAAGAACTACCTCGCGATGATCAGGAAGGCGGGCGACCCCGACGGAGACGAAAAGCTCGGATACTACGGCGAGAGCCTCGTTCTTCTGGCGACAGGTCTGGGCCTCGGCACTTTGTGGGTCGCAGGAACATATAACAAAAACGAATGCAACGTCAAGGTCGCGGACGATGAAGTCCTGAGATGCGTCATAGTTTTCGGCAACGTCAAAGACAGAGAGACCCTCAAGGAAAAAGCTCTGTCAAAGACGATCAAGCGCAACACGAAGGAGATCAAGGACCTGCTCCTGTCAGACGTCATGGTCCCGAACTGGGCAGTCGACGGAGTCAGATACGCTCTGAGAGCGCCTTCTGCGCAGAACCGCCAGCCCGTGAGATTCGTATGCTCAGAGGACGCCGTCCTCGCAAAGGTCGACGAGACGCACGAGAACGATCTCATAGACCTCGGTATAGCAAAGCTCCACTTCGAGATAGGAGCAGGCGGCGGGAACTGGGAGTTCGGCAACGCCGGCATATTCACGAAGTAAGCAGGTTGAGTAAACAAATAGAAAACGATAATAAAAAGCCGATGCAGTTTGGATTTCGCATCGGCTATTCTTTTGCCTTTTTTCTTTTCGACTGACCTTAGTTCTTCAGGCTCTGGATAGGAGCAGGGATCCTGCCTCCTCTTGCTATCATCTTGGCCGGAGACTTCGTCGAGACCTTCATGACGGGACCGTATCCGAGAAGGCCGCCGAAGTCGAGCTTTTCACCGTCCTTCAGTCCGATAGCCGGGATGACTCTTACTGCCGTCGTCTTGGAGTTGATCATTCCGATAGCAGCTTCGTCAGCGATGACCGCCGATATTACTTCTGCCGGAGTATCTCCCGGGATGATGATCATGTCGAGACCGACGGAGCATACAGCCGTCATAGCCTCGAGTTTTTCGATCGAGAGGGTGCCATTCTCTGCTGCAGCTATCATGCCTGCGTCCTCGGATACCGGGATGAAGGCTCCTGACAGTCCGCCGACGTTTCCTGATGCCATTACGCCGCCTTTCTTGACAGCGTCGTTGAGCATCGCGAGGGCAGCAGTCGTTCCTGCGCATCCGCACTGCTCGAGTCCGATCTCTTCAAGAACGTTAGCTACCGAATCGCCTGCTGCAGGAGTCGGAGCAAGGGACAGGTCTATGATGCCGAAGGGGATGCCGAGCATCTTGGATGCTTCGCTTCCTACGAGCTGGCCCATCCTTGTGATCTTGAAGGCTGTTTTCTTTATTTCATTGGCGACCTCGTTGAGGTCTGCAGTATCGTCCATATTCCTGAGAGCCGCTCTTACGACGCCGGGGCCGGAGACTCCGACGTTGAGAACAGTATCCGCTTCGCCCGGTCCGTGGAAGGCGCCCGCCATGAAGGGGTTGTCTTCTGGAGCGTTGCAGAACGTAACGAGCTTTGCGGCTCCGATGCACTGATCGTCCTTCGTGAGCTCGGCGGCTTTTCTGACGGCCGTTCCCATCATCCTTACGGCGTCCATGTTGATGCCTGCCTTCGTGCTTCCTACGTTGATGGAGGAGCAGACGAGCTTCGTCTCGGCAAGGGCCTGCGGTATGGACTCTATCAGCTCCTTGTCGCCGGCAGAAAAACCTTTCTGGACGAGGGCCGAGTATCCGCCTATGAAGTCGATGCCTACAGTCTGAGCTGCTCTGTCAAGAGTCTTTGCGTATTCGACCGGATCTCCGCCCGAAACAGCTGCGAGCATTGCTATCGGCGTTACCGATATACGTTTGTTGACGATCGGGATGCCGTATTTTGCCGCGATCTTTTCGCCTGTGGGGACGAGATCCTCAGCGAGGGTGCAGATCTTGTCATACACCTTGTCGCAGGACTTTTTTATATCGCTGTCCGCACAGTTGAGAAGGGAGATGCCCATCGTTATCGTTCTGATATCGAGGTTCTCCGAGCGGATCATTTCTATCGTTTCAAGTATGTCACGCGGGTTCCACATTTCGCCACCTCCTAGATCCTGTGCATGGAGTTGAAGATGTCTTCATGCATGACCTGTATCTTCATGTCCGCTACGTTCTCATCGAGATCAGCCTGGAGCTGCTCGATAGTCTTGTTCATCTTACTTATGTCAACGAGCATGATCATGACGAAATAGTTGTCAAGGATAGACTGTGTGACCTCCAGAACATTTGCATTGGCCGCTGCGCATGTCGTGCTGACCTTCGCGAGGATGCCTACGTTATCTTTTCCGAATACGGAAATTACTGCTTTCATTTTTCCTTCCTCCGTGTATTTCAAATAATGTACGATATTGTACCATAATTGCGAATATATCACAATTATCTGATATCAACATATCCAAGTCTTATTTCGCC
>CAMNNG010000038.1 GCA_946545145.1 uncultured Bacillota bacterium | reverse complement strand
GACAATTTCTTCGATCATCTCGTCGACATGCCGGCTGAGAACATCAACATCCTCAACGGTATGGCAGAGGATCCGGAAGCTGAATGCGCTGCTTACGAAGAGAAGATCGCTTCCTACGGCGGCATCGATCTGTTCATGGGCGGCATCGGCGTTGACGGCCACCTCGCATTCAACGAGCCCTTTACGAGCCTTTCCTCGAGAACAGGCCTCAGAGCTCTGACGACTGACACAAGGATCGTCAACTCGAGATTCTTCGGCGATGATCCGGAGAAGGTACCGGCAACGGCTCTTTCCGTAGGTATCGGAACTGTTACGGACTCCAAAGAAGTCCTCGTTCTGATCTCGGGACACAACAAGGCACGCGCTCTGGCTCAGACAGTAGAAGGATCAGTTTCCCAGAAGTGGACATGCAGCGCTCTGCAGATGCACAACGGCGCTATCATCGCCTGCGACGAGGAAGCATGCGGCGAGCTGACAGTAGACACATACAAATACTTCCTGGACATCGAGAGGGGTGAACGTCTGTAATGGGTAAATATTTCGGAACTGACGGCTTCCGCGGAGAGGCCAACGTCGATCTGACATTCGAGCACGCAGTCAAGATCGGACGTTATCTGGGATGGTACTACGGAACGCGTCTCGGAAAGAAAGCAAAGATAGTGATCGGCAAGGACACGAGGCGTTCGTCATACATGTTCGAATCGGCTCTGTGCACCGGTCTTACGGCAGCGGGAGCAGATGCTTACATCATGCACGTAACGACGACACCGTCGGTAGCATATACGACGAGGGTCGACGGCTTCGACTGCGGCATCATGATCTCGGCTTCTCACAACCCGTACTATGACAATGGTATCAAGGTGATCAACGGCAACGGAGAGAAGATGGAAGAAGAGCTCCTTCTCGGAGTCGAAGAATACATCGACGACAAAGTCAGCGTTCCCATGGCTACAGGACACAGCATCGGCCGCACGGTCGACTACTCTGAAGGCCGCAACAGATACGTTGGATATCTGATCGGAATGTCGAAGTTCAGCTTCAAGAACGTCAAGGTCGGTCTCGACGTCGCGAACGGAGCTGCATGGCAGATCGCGAAGAGCGTATTCAATGCGCTGGGAGCAAAGACATATGTCATAAACGACGCGCCGGACGGATACAACATCAACACAGAGTGCGGCAGCACGCACATCGAGCACCTGCAGAAGTTCGTAGTTGATAACGGACTCGACGTCGGTTTCGCTTATGACGGCGACGCGGACAGATGCCTGTGCGTAGACGAAAAGGGCAATGTAGTTACGGGAGACCATATCCTGTACATCTACGGCCTCTACATGAAGGAGCGCGACAAGCTCATCAACAACAAGGTCGTCACGACTGTAATGAGCAACTTCGGTCTCTACAAGGCTCTCGACAAAGTCGGCATCGAGTACGAGAAGACGAAGGTCGGAGACAAATACGTATATGAGAACATGGTCAAGAACGGCCACCGCATCGGCGGCGAGCAGAGCGGCCACATCATATTCTCGAAGTACGCAACGACGGGAGACGGCATCCTGACATCGCTGAAGATGATGGAAGTCATGCTCGCTAAGGAAAAACCGATGAGCGAACTGGCTGCGCCGGTAGTCTTCTACCCGCAGGTACTCAAGAACGTCTACGTCAAGAGCAAGGCTGAGGCCCAGAACGATCCCGACGTCCAGGCTGCAGTCGCAAAAGTCGGCGAAGAGCTCGGCGATACCGGCCGTATCCTGGTCCGCGAGTCCGGAACAGAGCCGGTCATCCGAGTCATGGTAGAAGCTGAGAGCGACGAAGTCTGCGCGAAGTACGTCGATCAGGTCATCGATGTCATCGCTCAGAAGGGCCACGTAGTCGAGTAAGCAGAAACGAATACAGACATTCAAAAGAGGATCCGTCAGGATCCTCTTTTTGGTTGACTTGCGGATGACTATTGCACTGTCAGCAAGCTGCTTTCTCAGATATTGTCTATTATCTTGTAGAGAAGACTGTATAGCGTAAGCGCCTCCTCCTGCGTGAGCGGGACGCACTCGGCGACCGCTCCGGGGACGCCGGCCGCGTCTTTTTTCAGGGCGCGTCCTTCATCAGTAAGCGAGATGACTACGATGCGCTCATCATCATCGCCTCTCCTCCGGGTGACATATCCGCTCTTTTCAAGCTTTTTGAGGAGGGGGGTGAGGGTGCCGCTGTCGAGATGCAGCTTTTCGCCCAGCTCTCTGACCGCGATGCCGTCATTTTCCCAGAGCACCATCATTGCGATGTACTGGGTGTATGTCAGCCCCAGTTTTTTCAGATGGGGCGTGTACGATGCGACTACCGCCTTAGCCGCTGCGTACAGCGGAAAGCAGAGCTGGTTTTCAAGTTTCAGTTGATCGTAATTCTCACTCATATCCTTGTCTTCTCTTTCTGTTTGACTATGATCGTAAAAGCTTTAGATCAGGGAAGCCACGCAGTCTTCGACTTCCTTCATGTCAGCTGTCGGCTCGAATCTGGCAACGACATTGCCTTCGCGGTCGACGACGAACTTTGTGAAGTTCCACTTGATATCCGGATTGTTTTTGTAATCCTTGTCCATCTTCTTTGCGACGCCGGCCATCATGAGAGCCTTGGCTCCTTTGCCGAAGCCTTCGAAGCCCTTCTGGCTCTTGAGGTATGTGAAGAGCGGCAGAGCGTTCTCACCGTTGACGTCGGACTTTTTCATCTGCGGGAACTTCGTGCTGTAGTTCAGTGTGCAGAATGTAGCGATTTCCTCGTCTGTTCCGGGCGTCTGGTTTGCGAACTGGTTGCAGGGAACGTCGATGATCTCGAGACCCTGATCGTGATACTTCTCATACATCGCCTCGATCGGCTCGTACTGCGGAGTGAAGCCGCAGCCTGTTGCTGTATTGACGATGAGCATTACTTTTCCTTCAAAATCCTTGAGGGACTTTTCGCCGTCATTAACTGTCGGCACTGTGAGATCGTAAATATTCATTTTGATTTCCTCCGTCTTTATTCCTTTGTCTGTTTCCTGTTTGATTTTGTGATGCCGTCTGGTGAGATACGGCAATTAACATTTCATACAATTATATTTTACACAATATAAAATTGATGTCAAGCAGTTGTTGCAACATTGACTAACTTGTGTAATAATCGTGCATGACGGTGTCCGAATGGAGCCAAAATACGTCCGTTCGGAGCCTGTCATCAAAGAGAAAGAGAAACGGTAGAAATGGCAAAAACACTTAGACAGGCAAAACCCGGAGAGAGCGCGGTCATAACGAAGGTCGGCGGTGAAGGAGCGATCCGCCAGCACTTTCTTGACATGGGCCTTGTCCCGGGCACAGAAGCCGAAGTTATAAAATACGCGCCGATGGGCGATCCGGTCGAGATAATGATCAGGGGCTACAGTCTGACCCTCAGACTGGAAGAAGCGGACAAGATCGAAATAAAACCGATGCTCCGCGTCGAGGATGAAGATGAAATAAAGAAGAGAGACGAGACCGCCAGGCCGCCGAGAAAACTCGACATCGGAGGTCTGATCGGAAGAAGACTGGATTCCGAGCACCCCGGCTTTGGTGAAGGCGGAAGGTTCCACCCGAAGGGCAGCGGAGATCCGATCCCTGAAGGAGAGACGATCAGCTTCGCGCTGGTAGGCAACCAGAACTCGGGAAAGACGACCCTGTTCAACAAGCTTACGGGCTCCAGCGCCCACGTCGGAAACTTCCCCGGAGTTACGGTCGAGAGGAAGACAGGAGAGATAAAGGGACATCCCGGAACACAGATCACAGACCTTCCGGGCATCTATTCGATGTCGCCGTACAGCAGCGAAGAGATAGTTTCCAGAGACTTCGTGCTGAAGGGAAAACCGAGCGGCATCATCAATATCGTCGACGCGACGAACATCGAGAGGAACCTCTATCTTACGATGCAGCTGATCGAGATGGATGTTCCCATGGTAGTCGCCCTCAACATGATGGACGAGGTCGTCGCCAACGGAGGCTCCGTCGATATCAACAAAATGGAAGCCATGCTCGGAGTGCCCGTCATCCCGATCTCGGCGGCGAAAGACCAGGGAATAACAGAACTGGTGGATCACGCGATCCATGTCGCTTACTACAGAGAGAGGCCGATGAGGCAGGACTTCTGCGACGAGAACGACAACGGAGGCGCGGTCCACAGATCGATCCACGGCATCTGCCACCTGATAGAGGACCACGCCATCAAGGCCGGCATACCGGTAAGGTTCGCGGCCAACAAGGTGATCGAAGGAGACGATCTTCTGATCTCGCAGCTCGGTCTGGACAGTAACGAGCTCGAGACGATAGAGCATATCGTAGTCCAGATGGAGCAGGAGAGAGGCCTCGACCGCAGCGCTTCGATAGCCGATATGCGCTTCGCGTTCATAACCGAGCTCGCAAAGGAGACGGTGAAAAAGCCGGCCGAAAGCAGAGAGCGCGTCCTGAGCGAGAGGCTCGACAGGGTGCTTACCGGAAAATATACTGCGATCCCGCTCTTCATAGCGATAATGGGAGCGGTGTTCTGGCTGACGTTCAACGTGATAGGAGCCTTCCTGCAGGGACTTCTGGAGACGGGAATCGACGCCCTGACTCAGTCGGTGGACGCTGTGCTTACCGCGGGCAATGTCAACCCGGCCGTGCACGGCCTCATAACTGAAGGAATATTCGCCGGAGTGGGAAGCGTTCTGAGCTTCCTTCCGATAATCGTCGTGCTGTTCTTCTTCCTTTCGATACTGGAGGACAGCGGATATATAGCGAGAGTCGCGTTCGTGATGGACAAGCTGCTGAGGAAGATCGGTCTTTCCGGCAGGAGCATCGTGCCGATCCTGATCGGATTCGGCTGCACTGTGCCGGCGGTGATGTCGACGAGGACGCTGCCAAGTGAGAGGGACAGGAAGATGACGATCCTGCTTACTCCGTTCGCGAGCTGCACAGCGAAGATACCGATCTACTCGTTCTTCGTAAGCTCGTTCTTCCCCGGAAAGGGCGGCCTGATCATGACGGGGCTCTACGTCCTCGGCATACTGGTCGGTATAGTCGTCGCGCTGATCTTCAAGAGGACGCTGTTCTCCGGCGAGGCGGTGCCGTTCGTAATGGAGCTTCCCAACTACAGGATGCCGGGAGCCGGAAACGTAATGAAGCTTCTCTGGGAGAAGGCGAAGGACTTCCTCGAGAGGGCGTTTTCAATAATACTGATAGCGACCATCATCATATGGCTGCTTCAGAGCTTCGATATGCATTTCAATATGGTCGCTGACAAGGGCGACAGCATCCTCGCCATGGTGGCGGGGTGGATAGCTCCGGTAATGAAGCCGATAGGCCTCGGCGACTGGAGGATATGCGTATCTCTCATCAGCGGATTCATGGCGAAGGAGAGCGTAGTCGCAACGATGCAGATACTGTTCGGAGCAGGCATCACGACGGTGCTCACGAAGCTTACTGCGGCATCGATGCTGGTATTCTCACTGCTGTATACGCCGTGCGTCGCAGCGGTAGCGTCGGTGAAGCGCGAGCTCGGCGCAAAGTGGGCCGCGGGGCTCGTTCTGTGGCAGTGCGGCGTCGCGTGGATCGTATCGTTCATAGTGATGCTGATAGGCTCGGCGATCGGTCTGGGCTGATATATCAAGAGCGGATATATTTGATAAAAACAAAGTGACTATTAGAAAGAAGAAAAGATTGATTGAAAAGAACTCTGCTTTGTTGTACAATTAGTTATTCTTTTATTTCAAGTCAAGATTGTAAGAAACATTTTGTGTGAAGTCATATACAAGAGAAACGAAAAGGAGGGGCTATGACTCAGTACTTTAACGAACCATCAAGAACTTTTAACGAATACCTTTTGATACCGGGTTATTCATCAAAGGAATGCCGCACCGAGAACGTTTCTCTCGAAACACCGGTAACGAAATTCAAGAAGGGCGAAGAGCCGAAGATCACGATGAAGATTCCTCTCGTATCCGCAGTCATGCAGGCCGTATCCGACGACAGGATGGCGGTAGCGCTGGCTAAGGAAGGCGGCATCTCATTCGTATTCGGTTCGCAGACTATAGAGAGCCAGGCGGAGATGATCCGCAGCGTCAAGGACCACAAGGCCGGCTTCGTCAAGAGCGATGCCAACATCAGACCGGACCAGACGCTCGGAGAGCTTCTCCAGCTGAAGGAGAGAACAGGTCACTCGACGACAGCCGTCACTGAAGACGGAACAGCCAAGGGCAAGTTCCTCGGACTCGTAACGAGCAGAGACTACCGTATCAGCCGTATGTCGCTCGACGAGAAGATCTGCGATTTCATGACACCGTTCGAAAAGATCGTTTACGGTCACGACGGCATCACACTTTCGGAAGCGAACGATATCCTCTGGGACAACAAACTGAATGCGCTTCCCATCATAGACGACAACCAGCGCCTTACGAGCTTCGTATTCAGGAAGGACTACGACTCGCACAAGGCCAACCCGAACGAGATCCTCGACGCTCACAAGAGATACATCGTCGGAGCAGGCGTCAACACGCGCGACTTCGAGGAGCGTATCCCGGCGCTCGTAGACGCAGGCGCGGACATCCTGTGCATCGACTCGTCCGAAGGATACAGTGAATGGCAGAAGGACACTCTCGACTTCGTAAGAGCGAAGTACGGCGATGAGGTCAAGATCGGCGCAGGAAACGTCGTAGACGCAGAAGGATTCCGCTTCCTCGCTGAGGCGGGCGCTGACTTCGTCAAGATCGGCATCGGCGGCGGATCGATCTGCATCACGCGTGAGCAGAAGGGCATCGGCCGCGGACAGGCGAGCGCTGTTATGGACGTCGCCAAGGCTCGTGACGAGTACTTCGAGGAGACGGGCATCTACGTTCCGATCTGCTCGGACGGCGGCATCGTATACGACTATCACATGACTCTCGCTCTGGCTATGGGAGCTGACTTCCTCATGCTCGGAAGATACTTCGCCAGATTCGATGAAGCTCCGGGCGCAAGACTCAACATCAACGGCAACTACGTCAAGGAGTACTGGGGCGAAGGCTCGAACAGAGCAAGGAACTGGCAGAGATACGACATGGGCGGAGATTCAAAGCTTTCATTCGAAGAAGGCGTAGACTCATATGTTCCGTATGCCGGTTCGCTTTCGGAGAACGTAAGACAGTCGCTTGCAAAGGTCAAATCGACGATGTGCAACTGCGGCGTGCTTTCGATAAAGGAACTTCAGGAGAACGCGAAGCTCACACTTGTATCGGCGACAAGTATCGTCGAAGGCGGAGCACACGATGTCATCAAGAAGGACACATCGAACAGCATCATCAGATAGCGCACAGCGTAGAAAAGAATATCAGGATCCGGGCGGATGTCCGGGTCCATTCGTTTTTTATACGTCTCATGATATGAATAGTGATATAATTTAGTTCTAATAACAAAGAACAGCGGGCTTTGGAGGAAGCCGCAAAAGATATATGGAGAAGTCAGGCAGCAAAAAACAGAAAAAGAACAGGATCACGTTCCTTACGGTAGCGTGCGTCTTTTTCGGATTGACTATCATCGGTACGCTGCTCCTGCTCCTGCCATTCGCGACGATGGAAGGGAAAAGCACATCTCTTATGACTGCTTTCTTCACAGCTCTTACCAGTTCATGCGTGACAGGCAACACCATAGTAGACACAAGCACGCACTGGACTCCGTTCGGCAAGCTCGTGATACTCGTCCTTACCCAGCTCGGAGGTATGGGTGTCATCAGTATGGTGGTATTCATGGTCGCTGTCGCGAAAAGACAGTTCTCCATGAGTCAGATATTCATGCTGCAGGATATGTTCACGATGTATTCCTCTGAGAGGGTACTGAAGTTTTTCGTGAGGGTGTTCCTGGGGGCGATGGTCATAGAACTTCTGGGCGCGTTTGCTTACATGCCCTCGTTCATATCGAGGTTCGGAGTGGCGAGGGGCATTTGGTATTCCGTTTTTACATCTGTCTCGGCTTTCTGTAATTCGGGGCTCAGCGTCATCCATATGGACAGCCTCGAGCCGTTCAACGACGACCCGGCCGTTCTGATCGTAACGATGATACTCGTTGTGATCGGCGGACTTGGTTTCGTAGTGTGGACAGATATAGGAGATATGTTCAGGAGGAAAGAGAGAAGGCGCGCGCCGCTTATGAAGAGGGTCCGCCGTTCGCTCACCGGCCTCAAGACGCATACAAAGATGGTGATCCGTATGTCGGTGTTCCTGATCCTTGCCGGGGCGGGGCTGACTCTGCTTCTTGAGTGGAACAATCCTGCAACGCTCGGAAGCATGCATTTCGGCCAGAAGCTGCTGAACAGCTTTTTCCAGTCTGTTACGTGCAGATCGGCGGGCTTCTCGGCTATTTCGCAGACAGGGCTGAAGGATGCGAGCCGCTTCATCGACTGCATATTCATGTTCATAGGCGGATCGCCGATCGGAACGGCGGGCGGTGTGAAAACGGTCACTATTTTCGTTATACTGCTGAATGTCCGCACGTTCATGCAGAACAAGAGAGAGGTCGTCTACCGCGGGCGCAGGATACCGGATACTATCATCAGAAAGGCCATAGCGATAGTCACGGTCCAGCTCACGGTATCTATCGTGCTCTGCATACTTTTGATGGTCGTCTCGAACGTGAGCATGGCGGATGCGTTCTATGAGATGTTCAGCGTAGTATCGACGGCAGGTCTCACCTGCGGCGTCACAGCCTCGGTCGATACAGCCGGACTGTGGATAGTAATGATAGGAATGTTCGTCGGCCGCATAGGGCCGATCATGATGCTGCTGTTCTTCCAGACACCTTCGCCCGGAAGGAACGATGTGCGGCATGCTGAAGGAAAATATATAGTAGGATAGGATACGGAAAGGCTCGACAGGGTGGCGAAATGAAAGAAACATCATACGCAATACTTGGGATGGGGCGTTACGGATCGAAGCTGGCTCTGACGCTGGCGGCGACCGGCGCGGAGATACTGATCGCGGACAGGAACGCGCAGATCGTAAATGAGTACGCTGACAATGTGACGCGAGCCGTCAGTCTCGATCTTGGCAACCCGGTCGCTCTGCAGGAGATAGGTCTTGATCTGACAGATACAGTCATAATAGATCTGAGCGAAGAACTGGAAGATACGATCATGTGCACTATGATCGCCAGAGAAAAAGGCGTAAAGACGATAATCGCGACAGCGAGTACCGATATAGCGCGTGACGTTCTGATGCGGGTCGGCGTCGATGAAGTGGTGATACCCGAGGATGAAGCCGCAGCAAGGATGGCGAGGAGACTTATCTCTGAAGGCTTCATGGAGTATCACGACCTCGGCGGCGGACTGTGCGTGGTAAAAGTCCATGCGCAGAAGGAATGGACGAAGAAGCGCCTCAGAGATCTGAAGCTTCCCGAACGGGAAAACGTCCACATCATCGCTGTTGAGAAGGACGGGGTAATGGAAGTGGATATCGACCCGGATATGGTGCTGACGGAAGAGTCGGTCGTAGCGGTGTCGATACCAAAGAGCCAGATATATGATCTGATATAAAAGGGAGAGCAGGAGGAGAAATGGCAGAGAAGATGAATGAAGGAAGAGAAACTATACTCGTAATAGACTTCGGCGGTCAGTACAACCAGCTGATCGCGAGGCGCGTGCGCGAATGCGGCGTTTATGCCGAAGTCCATCCGTACACGTTCCCGGTGGAGGAGATCAGAAAGATCGGCCCGAAGGGATTGATCTTCACAGGCGGTCCGAACAGCGTTTACGGAGAATCCGCTCTGGAGTATGATCCCGAGCTGCTGAAGCTGGGCATACCGACTCTCGGAATATGCTACGGCGCGCAGCTGATGGCTTACGGTCTCGGCGGAGATGTCAGGACGGCTCCGACCAGCGAGTACGGTCATGCCGATGTCAAGGTGACAGACCACACAGGGCTTTTCGCAGAAGTCCCGGATGAGACGGTCGCCTGGATGAGCCACACGGACTACATCGCCAAAGCGCCGGAGGGATTCCGCGTTACTGCTCATACGGAGGTCTGCCCTGTAGCCGCGATGGAGTGTCCCGAAAAGGGAATGTACGCTACGCAGTTCCATCCTGAGGTAATGCACTCGGTACACGGACAGGAGATCCTCCGCCGCTTCGTGCTCGACATCTGCGGATGCGCAGGCGACTGGAAGATGGATTCGTTCGTAGAGAAGACGATAGAAAAGATCCGCGAGAAGGTCGGCGATGGAAAGGCCCTCTGCGCTCTTTCGGGCGGAGTCGACAGCTCGGTCGCCGCAGTCATGATGGCAAAGGCTATCGGCAAGCAGCTGACATGCGTATTCGTCGATCACGGCCTTCTGAGAAAGAACGAAAGCGAAGAGGTCGAAGCAGTATTCGGACCGGACGGCCCGTACGAGCTCAACTTCATCAGGGTCGACGCGAGCGAAAGATTCTATTCGAAGCTCGCCGGAGTCACAGAACCGGAGAAGAAGAGAAAGATCATCGGCGAGGAGTTCATCCGCGTATTCGAAGAAGAAGCGAAAAAGATCGGAGCAGTCGACTTCCTCGTACAGGGAACGATATATCCTGACGTTATCGAGAGCGGACTTGGAGATTCCGCGACGATCAAGTCGCACCACAACGTAGGCGGACTTCCCGACTATGTCGACTTCAAAGAGATCATCGAGCCGCTCAGGATGCTCTTCAAGGA
>CAMNNG010000037.1 GCA_946545145.1 uncultured Bacillota bacterium | reverse complement strand
CGGATCTTCATCGACGAATTCGATGTTCTCAAGCTGGCTCTTGACTCTGGCGCGGATGGCCTTGATGTACTCCTGGCGAAGCGTGTCGCGTTCTTTGAGTTCCTCTTCCGTAAGGCCTTCCGGAGTCTTGGCCTTGGCCGCGAGCTCGTTGATCCTGTCTATGAGTTCTTTCTTGATCATCTTTGTTCTGCCCTTTCATCTATTTGTTCAGTAAGCGGTATTATATATCAAGAACGGGAAAATGTGAAGACCGGCCTTTTCTGGCCGGACTTCCACATCAATATTTGGGAGTTATATCGTAAACAGCATCAGAGCTGCTGCAATGGAGAACCGTTTTGCGCGGGAGATCTCCCGTTCACACGCATACCTGATCTTTCATTTTCTCGAATGTCTTTTCGCCTATGCCGCTGACGCTGGTCAGATCTTCGATCTTCTTGAAGCCGCCGTTCTGCGTCCTGTAATCTATTATCTTTTGAGCAGTCACCGGTCCCACGCCTGTGATCGTCTGCAGCTGAGTCGCGTCAGCGCTATTGATATTGATCTTTCCTGTAGAAGCGCCGGCGCCGGCGGATGACTGGACCGGCTGCTGGGCAGAAGCTGCCGGGCTTTGTGCCTGTCCGTTAGCAGTTGATGCATCTGAAGATGGAGCTGGGCTGCCGTTCTGGACCTGTCCTTTTTCAGGAATGATGATCTTGTCGCCGTCGTTTACGACAGCAGCCCTGTTGATATTCGTTATATCGGCTTCTTTCGTTAGACCTCCGGCCGCCTGTATAGCGTCTTCTATCCTGGATCCTTCCTGCAGCTCGACTACCTGAGGAGCGTTGACTGCTCCGCTCACATCACATATTACGACCTGCGGGTCTTCAGAAGCATCATATGAAGAGGAACTGTCATAAGCAGAACTTTCTTCTATCGCTATACCGTCGTCGCTGTGTTTCGGCTGTACGAAAAACACGAAAACAGCAGCGATCGCGATCATTATGATTATTACCGTTCTGATGAGTTTTTCCTTGTTTTCAAGAAGCTGTTCGATAGAAAATCTGCCGTTCATATAAAAATCCTCCTGCGACCTCATGATACATCGCAGAAGGATTAGATGTCAATATTTGACTGTTAATTATTTACATATAAGCTCAACCCTTGAAATTTCAATCTCCGAGCGGTCAGTTCCTATACCGAAAAACGGCAAAAATGCCTTCAGAAGGAGTTCCGGTGACAGGTTTGAATCGCTGCCGGCATCGAGTTTGGTAGTCAATATAAGGTTATTGTCCACAAATGACGCTTCGAGTGACTGGATCTTCTCTTTAATATCAGTCTCGACCAGTTTCTTTTTCTTGTTTCGCTTCGTTACGATGATCTCGTCCTGAGCCAGAAAGCTGCCCAAGTCGATCGAGCCGGCCTTTTCGCTTACTGCATCTCCGAGCGGGATGACGATCTCATACACCGCCGCGCAGCACCTTGAAGCGAGAGTCTTCTTTCCATCCTCCAGTCGGACGCACTCTGTGACTACGATGCCTTCGGGCATGACGCCTGCAAGCTCAGCCGCGATGAATTCAGGGATATAGCTTTCCTTGGTCCTGAACTCGAGCATCTCGCAGACAGATGAGTAGCCGAGCGAAAGCGGCTGGACGAAGCTCATCAGCGGATGCGGGTTGTAGCCGTGCGAATAAGCGATCTCGATCCCTGCCCTCTTGAACGCGCGCTTGAAAAGGCGCTGCATGTCCAGGTGCGATGTGAAGATCGCGTAACCTTCTTTTTTGAATGTGAGGCAGTACTTATTTTCCATAAATACCTCCTAACTTGCATTCAGTAAGCTTGTTGATGCCGCAGCCCTGGCAGCCGTGACGGCAGTCAGGCGTTGTCGATGCGGCCTTTGCTTTTTCGTTTTCTCTCATGAGGAATTCTTTTGTTATGCCGCTGTCGATAACGTCCCACGGAAGGACTTCGTCGTAGGAACGGCGTCTGTTCGCGTAAAACGCTCCGTCGATACCTGTCTGTTCGAAGGCCTTTTCCCAGCCTTCATAATTGAACGACTCGCTCCAGCTGTCGAACTTGCAGCCGTTTTTCCAGGCCTGTTCGATGAGGTCGGCCGTCTTTCTGTCGCCTCTTGCGACGACTGCTTCGAGGTAGCTGACCGGTGAATCATGGTAGTTGAACTGGACTCCTCTGATGTGGAGTTTGTCGGACAGGAAGTTGTGCTTTTCGACAAAGCTCTGCCTCGTGTCCTGAGGCTCCCACTGGAAGGGAGTATGCGGCTTCGGCACGAAGTTCGATACGCTGACCGAAACGCTGAATCTGCCCTTTCCGGCTCTTTTCTCGCGCGACATATCCATGATGTTCTTCGCGATCTCAGCGATTCCCTCCAGGTCTTCGTATGTCTCCTGCGGAAGACCCATCATGAAATAGAGCTTGACTCTGTTCCATCCGAGGTCCATGGCCTGAGACAGAGAACTGTATATGTTTTCTTCCGTAATATTCTTGTTGATGACGTCTCTGAGGCGCTGAGAACCTGCCTCAGGAGCGAAAGTAAGCCCGCTCTTTCTGTACCCTTGAATCTCGTCGAGGACCCTGAAACTGAAAGAATCAAGCCTGAGGCTGGGAAGCGACAGAGCGACTTCACGCTGCCTGCAGTCTTCCATGAGAGATACCGCCAGCTCTTCGAACTTCGAATAGTCTGATGTCGACAGGCTGAGAAGTGAAAGCTCGTCGTGGCCCGATGCGTCGAGCTGCGACTTTGCGAGTTCATATATCTTTTCGGGGCTGCGCTCTCTGACCGGTCTGTAGATCATTCCGGCCTGGCAGAATCTGCATCCCCTGGTGCATCCGCGGAAAGTTTCCACGACTGCTCTGTCGTGTACGACGTTGATGATCGGAACCATCGGCTTTTTGGGATAAGGTATATCCTCAAGATCGTCTATAAGGGATCTCGTTACCCTTTCAGGAACGCCTTCCCTGTTCGGAGTGTAGCTTTTGACCGTTCCGTCTTCGTTGTATTCGACATCATAATATGAAGGAACATAGATACCGCGAAGCTTGGAGACTTCGGCGATGTATTCGGACTTGCTTACTCTGCCGTCAGGCGAAGCATCCTTCATATCTCTGTATATCCTGCAAAGCTCCGGCTGGATCAGCTCACCGTCTCCGATTATGAAGAAGTCGAAGAACTTCGCCAGGGGCTCGGGGTTGTAAGCGCATGGTCCGCCTGCCATCACTACAGGCATATCATCTCCTCTGTCTGCAGCAGCAAGAGGAAGTCCTGCGAGATCGAGCATATTGAGTATGTTCGTGAAGCTCATCTCGTACTGCAGCGTGAATCCGAGAAGATCGAATGAAGCTATCTCGCGCTTCGTTTCAAGGGAGAACAGCGGCATGCCCTCTGCCCTCATCAGCTCTTCCATATCGGTGTCGGGCGCGAAAACTCTTTCGCAGGCGACATCGTCGACGGAATTGATGACATCATAAAGGATCTGAAGTCCTACATATGACATCCCTATTTCATACATATCCGGAAAAGCAAAAGCGAATCTGACCTTTGCGTTGTCCTTGACGATCAGATTCGTTTCGTTTCCTATGTAGCGGGCCGGTTTCACGACCCTTTTCAGCATAGCGTCCAGTTTTTTCTTATCTATCATATTATTTGTTATCATTCTCAAGCAGAAGCTCATCAAGTGTGATGCCCAGGAAATCCTCGAGTTCTTTGACATAATGGAGCATCTCGCCCTTTTTGCTCTCGAGTATCGCTTTCCTGTCAGGCCGATCTTTGTTCTTGTTGAATATATACTGGAATCTCTTTTCGGGTCCGACGTATTTGTCCTCTATGCAGACCCTGTCACCGAGGCACACGAGATCTGTCTCATTCGTCTCTTCGATAGGGTTGAAAGCAGGATAATGCATGTGGACTGCTATTATTTCGGCCTCCTTGTCGTGGCCGTGGGCTCTGAGCCACTCGGCAGCTACTGTCTGGTGGTCATCGTATACTCTGGCCATATCATGCAGCAGTCCCGCTGCCTCGCAGAGCTGAAGATCGATATGAAAACCTTTTTCGTTGAGCTTTTCGCCTACTTTGACAGCGACATTCGCGACAGCCTTGCAGTGACCGATCACATGCGCCGGGGTTCCGTATTCATCCAGTATTTTCAGTGCTTCTTCTCTAGTGTATATCATAACGATATTTATTATATCACATATATCGTCAGTTCACGGTCTAGAATTCATCGATGTATTCGAATTCAAAATCTTCGATCCTGATCGTGTCGCCTTCTTCGAGTCCTCTCTCCTTGAGCTGATCGATGATGCCGCTCTTCTCGATATATTTGTAAAGATATCTAAGCGAGCCGATATCGTTGAAATTCGTGGAGTTGAAGATCTTGAGAAGCTGCCTTCCCTCGAGGACGTAAGCATCGTCTTCTTCTCTGATCGTAATGACCGAGTAGTCCTCGTCGCGCTCTTCAGCCTCGAAGTCGAACATCTCGTAGAAGGATTCTTCAGGTACATCTTCAATTGTTGACAGTACAGCAGCAGCCTCGTTCATGAGCTCCTGCGTACCGATGTTGATCGGTGCGCTGACAGGGAATACTTTGTATCCTTTTGCTTCTACGTGTTCTTTGAATCTGAGATATTCTTCGCTGTCCGTATCAGCCATATCTATCTTGTTCGCGCAGACTATCTGCGGCTTTGCAGCCAGTCTGTCGGAATAGTCGGCGAGCTCTTTGTTGATCTTTTCGAAGTCGTCGACCGGGTCTCTTCCTTCGCTGCCGCTGACATCTACTACGTGGATGAGGACCTTAGTTCTCTCAACGTGCTTGAGGAACTGGAATCCCATTCCTGCGCCCTTGGAAGCGCCTTCGATGATGCCGGCTATATCGGCCATTACGAAATCCGTATCACCGACAGTAACGACGCCGAGGTTCGGCGCGATCGTCGTGAAGTGATAGTTCGCGATCTTTGGTCTGGCCTTTGTGCAGACTGAAAGAAGCGTAGACTTTCCGACGTTCGGGAAACCTACGAGACCTACATCAGCAATAAGCTTGAGCTCAAGGATGACATCACGCTCTTTCGAAAAGCCGCCTGCTTCCGCGAAGTTCGGCGCCTGGCGCGTGGAGCTTTTGAAGTGGACGTTTCCTTTTCCGCCCTTTCCGCCTTTGGCAGCGATGAACCTCGTTCCCGCTGTAGTAAGGTCGGCAAGGAGCTTTCCGGACTCCTCATCGAATATCATCGTTCCTTCAGGTACTTTGATAACGAGATCTTCGCCGTACTTTCCATACTGCTTTTTCTTTCTTCCGTTCTCGCCGTCCTGAGCCTTGTATTTCTTTTTGTATCTGAAGTCCATAAGTGTCCTGAGGTCTTTCGTTGCCTCAAAGACGACATCTCCGCCTTTGCCGCCGTCTCCGCCGTCAGGACCGCCTTCCGGTACGTACGGCTCTCTTCTGAACGTTACGGCGCCGTTTCCGCCCTTTCCGGACGCTATATGGATCTTCGCTCTATCTACGAACATTTTTTGCTCCTCATAGAAAATAAGCCCCCGTCATTAATACGGGGGCTTTTGCAATCATTTTGCTTAAGCTTCTTTCGGATATACGCTGACCTGTTTTCTGGTCTTGTCTTTTCTTTCGAATTTGACTGCGCCGTCGATCATGGCATACAGTGTGTCGTCTCCGCCGATACCAACGTTGTTGCCCGGGTGGATCTTTGTGCCACGCTGTCTCATGATGATGCTTCCGGCAGTAACGTACTGTCCGTCGCCCGTCTTTACACCAAGTCGTTTGGACTCACTGTCGCGTCCGTTCTTGGAACTGCTTACACCTTTTTTACTTGACATGTCACTTGCCTCCTGTTCTATATCTGTAGACTAAAGATTTTCGTTGATCGTGTCGATGATGACCTGCTTTGTAGCCTTGGCATCGATCTCGATACCGTGCTCTTCAGCGAAAGCGATAAGCTCGTCTTTCTTCATCGACATGGATACTGCCGCCTTCTCAGCAGCAGGTGCTTCTTTGACTTCTTCGGCCGGAGCAGCTTCCTCTACCGGAGCCTCTGCCTTAGCCGGAGCTTTCTCGCCGCCGACCTCGAGGATCTCGAGCTTTGTGAACGGCTGTCTGTGTCCCTGCTTTTTGCGGTAATCCTTCTTAGCTTTGTACTTGTAGATGATGACTTTCTTGCCCTTGCCGTTCTCTACGACTTTGGCTGTGACAGCTGCGTCAAGGTACGGTGTGCCGACTTCGGCGTTCTCACCCTCGCCCATAACGAGTACTTTGTCCAGTTTGATCTCATCGCCTACTTCAGCGTTCAGCTTTTCGACTGTGATGACATCGCCCGGCTGTACACGGTACTGTTTGCTGCCTGTTTCAATAATTGCATACATGATCTGTTTCCTCCTGTCATGCCGTCTCGCCAACTGGGGTGGCGTCCTTTGTGGACACACTTCAACGACCCTTTTTGTGCGGCCTGCCGTAATATGATACTAAAACAGCGGTATGTTGTCAACCTTGTTTTTCTAGTTTGCCCTTTTGTAGACAATTAGCTCACCTGGATCTGTATTTTCATATCCATCCGGAACTATTTGTCTGACGATAAGTATGCCTTCATCATTTTTTAATTCAACTTCCATTTGTTCTTCGATGTCGGGCTGCTTTATTACAAACTTAACAAGATATTTATCATTCTCTTTTTCATACGTTCCATCCAAAGATACATTATTATCTTTGTTCTCTAATCTAACTGTTCCGCCATCTTTAAATGAAAGCATATCAGAATTTAAAACCTTTGCCGTATCTTTGTCAAAAAGATTGCTGTAAGCTTCAATCCCATCTTCAGTCTTTATCCCATAAGCCTGCCAATCACCAATGATACCTGACTGTTCCGGCTCACTACATGCGGATAATAATATAGAAAGACAAACCAATATCAATCCCGCTATTATTTTTGATCTCATTTTATACTCACCTCAGACACTTCAATATTATCTTATATTATATCTCTATATTACCAATGAAAAAGACGATACTTTTCAGATCGTCTTTAATATACTCCAGGATGCTATTTGTGAATGAACTTGTATGAACAGTTCATGCAGTCAAAAGGTCCTTCTAAACCGCCACCAAATACTTCTTTATATGTGGCATCCAGAACACCATTCTTACATTTAGGACATTTGATGAAATGCTCATCGCAATACGGGCAGGAACCGATATAGACGATTTTCCCGGATTTGTCATATGCATAGCCGTTGCCTTTAGCTTCGTATTTGCCCTTCTTCTCTATGAATGTCTTTCCGCAGTTTCTGCAGGTGATGTTTCCGGATGTCTTCGGGTTCTCGATGAAGTGCTGGACCCAGTAGGTCTTGTAGCGGCCGACTCCGAGATGTGTGTAATCCGGATCGAGGATGTTCGCTCTGTGGCCTTTCGAGTTCATCCAGGCCCTCATGACGCTCGTTACATCGTAGAATCCCATGGCAATGTTCTCGCCGCCTGACCAGTAGATGAGGTTCGCCTTGTCGTACTGGTTGTAGAAGTATCCGAGGTTCGTCGATTTGTGATCGAAAACGCCGGTTTTCTTGAGGTCCTTTGCCTTAACAAGTGCGGTCTTGTTGACTTCCTTATATAGTTTGAGCTTTTTGAGCCCTTTCTTCTTTCTCTGGTAATTCACCTGATCGAGCATGTCCTGGACCCTGGAATCAGTCTTTTTCGATACTGTGGCCGACCATTTTCCGTAGAGCCAGCCGTTGATGCCGCGTACCTTGATAACGTATTTCTTTTCAGGTGAAAGATCCGTTAACTTTGCTTTTGTGCTTTTGACAGTCTTGTACTTCCATTTTGCGCCCTTCTTGTTTTGCTTGTAAGCTACGCGGTACTTCTTCGCCTTCTTTGCTTTCTTCCACTTGACGTACATCGAAGTGCTGGTGACTGAATAGACTTTCATGGAAGACTTCTTGACTCTCGCGGGCCATCCGTAGGCAGCATCAGCCTGGACCGGCATCATTGCTATCATGATGCAGACGCATGTGACCAATGCAAGGATGGATCTTGCTGGTTTCGATTTTTTGCTTTTCTCAAAACTCTGTTCAAACATATCTTGCCTTCATTTCTCCCGAGATGATGCATGATCGATCCCGTAAAATACCCGTAAATAACAGAACGCCCTTTTCAGGACGTTCTGATTATAGTATCTGAATCATTTGGATTCAATTGGATCAGCGATTCTTCAGTCAATTATCACACCATCTTCATCTACGTTCAGAATAGGATCATTCTTGTCCTGGTCCGAACCGTTCTTGTCTCCGAGGAGTCTGTCGAGGAGCTTTCCTTCAAGCTGGTCGAGGACGGCAGGGTTTTCCTTGAGGAAGAGTTTGACGTTCTCGCGGCCCTGTCCGATGCGCTCTCCTTCGTAGCTGTACCACGATCCGGCCTTTTCGATGAGACCTTCTTCGATAGCGCAGTCCATGATATCTCCTTCCTTCGAGATGCCCTTTCCGTACATGATGTCGAAGAAGGCTGTCTTGAACGGAGGCGCTACCTTGTTCTTGACTACTTTGACCTTTGTTCTGTTGCCGAGCATCTTGTCTCCCTGTTTGATCGTCTCGGCCTTTCTGACATCGAGACGCATCGAGGAGTAGAACTTGAGCGCTCTTCCGCCCGTAGTGACCTCCGGGTTGCCGTAGACGATGCCGACTTTTTCTCTGAGCTGGTTGATGAAGACAACGGCGCAGTTGCTCTTGTTGATGACTGCGGTCATCTTTCTGAGGGCCTGAGACATGAGTCTGGCCTGAGCTCCGACCTGCGCGTCTCCCATCTCTCCCTGGATCTCGTTCTTCGGAACAAGGGCGGCTACAGAGTCTATAACGACGATATCGAGAGCGCCGCTCCTGACGAGCATCTCGCAGATCTCGAGAGCCTGCTCTCCTGAGTCAGGCTGCGATACGAGCAGTTCGTCTACATCTACACCGAGGTTCCTTGCGTACTCGGGGTCGAGAGCGTGCTCCGCATCGATGAATGCAGCCTTGCCGCCGTTCTTCTGTGCCTCTGCTATGATGTGCAGAGTAAGCGTAGTCTTTCCGGATGATTCCGGTCCGTATATCTCAGTGATACGGCCCTTCGGCACGCCGCCTATACCTGTAGCGATATCGAGGCTGAAAGATCCTGTCGGTATCGCCTCTATATTCTGGCGCATCGAATCGTCGCCGAGCTTCATGACGGCGCCGACGCCGTATTGTTTTTTGATCTGGCTGAGTGCGGCCTCAAGGGCCTTTTCCTTTTCTTCATTCGTCACTGCCTGTGTGACCTGTTTGGGCATATCTTTTTTCGAAGCCATATTCGTTCATTCCTCCTGACTCATTTGCGAACGTCTGTTCTTGTATATCTTAACGTATGTTCGTTTCTTTGTCAACGGTCAGTTTGATTGTAAATTATTACCATTTTTTAGTCAACATGAATATCGCCGCTTTTTCATTTTCTTTTGCCGCCGCTGTTGCGGTATATCATTTCAAGGATCTGGATATCTCCCGGATGAGTGACCTTCATGTTGCGGGACTCTCCTTCGATGAGGCCGACTTTGTATCCGTTCTCCGCGAACAGACGCGTAGACTCAGTGAGCTTCGCCCTGCTCTCCTGCGACTTGCTCCTGTAGAGCTTCCTGAAAAGCTTCGCTTTGAAGGCCTGCGGAGTCTGGATCATGAATATGGTATCGCGGTCAGGACATGAATCGATCGTCTTTCCGTTTTCGCTTATCGCTATAGAATCCGTCGATGCCATGGCGACTGTCGCCGCATCGTTCTCCTTCATCGAATCTATCGTCCTGTCGATCAGCTCAGCCGTGACGAGCGGCCTTGCAGCGTCGTGCACCAGAACTACCGTGTCGTCGTCGATGCCGTATCTCTCGTCGATCAGCTTCAGTCCGTTGATCACCGTATCGTTCCTGGTCTCGCCTCCTGCAGTGACGAGCACCTCCGAGCGGTCGTAGAACAGCGAATCCGTATGAGCGATCCACTGCTCGGGCACGAGGACGATGACCCTGTCCACCCTGCTGTTCGAATCGAATTTGTGGACCGACCATTCGATCATCTCGCGGCCGTTCAGCGAGAGGAACTGCTTCGGTATCTTCGAGCCCATCCTTGTTCCGGAGCCGCCTGCGACTACCAGCGCATATATATTGTTTCTGCTTTCCATTCGGTCACACTTCCTTTCCTTTTCACCATAATAATTCGTTCGTTGTTATCCTGTCGACGCCGCGCTTCAAAAAGTCCGCGGCTTCGTATCTGTCGTTTATGACCCAGACCTCGGTCTGAAGTCCGGCCGCTTTCACTGTGCTTAACAGTTTCTTAGTAAGCAGAGAGCCCTTGATGGATACGATGTCCATACTGTTCTCGATGCTCCAGTCTATCTCCTGACTGATGCGCGCCCTGTCGCGCGTTCCTATGAACTTCTGGAATCTGAAGCCGTCGGACTCGTCCGTTACGGCCTGCAGAGTAAGCAGGGACTGTTTGTAAAAGCTCCCGAAGACCGTCCGCTTCGCAAAGCCTTCATCAGTAAGCAGCCTGACCAGCTTTATGGCGCCCTCATGCGAGATGTCAGGGTCCTTGATCTCTATGATGAGCTCCTTGTCGCTTTCTTTCATTATATCCAGAAAGTCTTCCAGGGTCGGGATAGTATAGTCAGTATCGCTTCTGTTGCCCTTTCCCTTTGTGATGAGGTAGTCGCTTATTATAGCGCTCGTAAGCTGGCCGACAGGCACCTTCACGTCGCACATACCCGAAGTGTCTCCGTTGTGCATGATGACGAAGCCTGGGCCGGCGTCATCGCTCTCGTAAAAGTCACGCACCTCCCAGATGTCCGTCTCTATTGCCTTGAAGCGTTCTTCCGCGGCCGCCTTAACTGCCTGCACTGTGTTTCCCGGATACATCCCGGATAGACCGCGGTGGGCG
>CAMNNG010000036.1 GCA_946545145.1 uncultured Bacillota bacterium | reverse complement strand
TTGCCAAATTATGGAAACAATGTTACGGTGTCGACATGGCAATAATTTCCAATGAGAAGTATGACATCAGGGCGCTGAAGGAGAAGGCAAGGCGCTTACTGAATATGGAGAGCGATACGCTTTCGGACGATGAGGCGCGCTCGCTTATAGAGGATATGATCCTGGATGACGAGGCGCTTTCGCATCTCACATTCGACGAGCTGTCGGCCGTGGTGAGGCGGATCTTCCTTGCGGTCAGGTGCGGGATGGATGTTCTGCAGCCGCTGGTGGATGATCCGAAGGTGAACGAGATCATGGTAAACGGCAAGGATGATGTTTTTATCGAGAAGGACGGCAGCGTTGTGAAGACGGATATTTCGTTCGATACGACGGAGGAACTGGAGGAGGTGATCAGGAGGATCGCTTCTTCGGTGAACCGCGAGATCAATGAGCTGAATCCGATCGTCGACGCGAGGCTGGCGGACGGCTCGAGGGTGAACGCGGTGTACAGGAACATCGCTCTCAACGGACCGACGCTGACGATCAGAAAGTTCGCGGAGAAGGGCTTTTCGATGGATGACATGATCCGGCTCGGGACGATAACGCAGGAGTGCGCGGACATACTCGAGGTGCTGGTGCGTGATGGATATAACTGCTTCATAAGCGGGGGGACGTCTTCGGGGAAGACTACTTTTCTCAATGTGCTGGCCGGCTCTATCCCGCCTGAGGAGAGGCTGATAGTGATCGAGGATTCGGCGGAGCTGAGGATAGATCACAGCGAGAACATCGTGAGGATGGAGTGCCGGAACGCGAATGCTGCCGGAAAAGGTGAGATCGGAATGGACGCTCTGATAAGGACATCGCTGAGGATGAGGCCGGACAGGATCATCGTGGGCGAGGTCAGAGGAAGAGAAGTCATGGACATGATCAACGCCATGAATACGGGGCATTCGGGCAGTCTGTCGACGGGCCACGGGAACTCCGTTGAAGGGATGCTGAGGAGGCTGGAGTCGATGTTTCTTTCGGCAGCCGAGTTTCCCATAGAAGCGATCAGGGCGCAGATAGCTGAAGGGATAGATATCATGATACATCTTGGCAGGCTTGCCGGGGGCGAAAGGAAGGTGCTTGAGGTCGCGGAGATCTACCCCGACGGGCTTGGGGTCATCAGGACGAACAAGCTCTTTTCGTACAGCGCATCGGGCGGGCTTACCAGGACAGAGAACAGACTGCGCTCCAGAGAAAAACTGAAACTGAGAGGAGATGAAGATATTGATATCTGATTACGACCGCTATGAGTTTGAAACAGGAGAAGCGGCGTTGATAATCGCGGGCGGTTATGTCGCGATCTTTGCAGTGGTACTCCTGTTTTATCATAGCTTCTTCCTGGCGGCCGCTGCGGGCCCGGCAGCTATATTCATTCTCGGTCCGGTGAGGCGGATGAAGGCGCAGAGGAGGATGACCCTTCTGGTCACGCAGTTCAGGGACCTTCTCTATTCTCTGTCGTCGTCTGTGGCGGCCGGAAGGCAGATGGATGCAGCGCTCGCGGAAGCTTACGAGAGCCTGTCGATGGTATATGCTCCGGACACGCCGATGATGGTCGAACTTTCGGCTATGCTGAAGGGCATATTCGAGAACCATGAAAGCGAGGAGGCTCTTCTCAGCGATCTTGCCGAGAGGACCCATCAGGAGGACATAGCGGGCTTCGCCGATGTGTACAGGGCGTCGAGGAGGACAGGAGCCGATCTTGGAAGAGTCATCGAAAACACGTCCAAGGTGATCATGGAAAAGATAGCGATCGAAAGGGAGATAGAGGCTGTGACCAAGCAGAAGATCTTCGAAGGGAAGATGATCACGGCGATGCCTCTTCTCGTAGTCTTGTTTCTGAATATCTTTTCACCGGATTATCTGGCTGTGATGTATGAGACTTTCCAGGGGAGGATAGTCATGACGCTCGCGCTAGCAGGCATAGCGGCAGGCTGGCACCTGACCGGAAAGATACTGGATCTGAAAGTGTAGGAGGAAAAATGCCGGGAAGAAGCAAATTGAAAAAGGCTTTTGGTAAGCAAAATGACTCTGTGCTCAGGCGCAGATACAGAGAAGTCTACGGCGAAGCAGGTTTCGAGGAGAAGTACAGGGAAGATATCAAAAACGCAAGGACAAGATATCTCCTCGTCGCCGCGGTGTTCCTGCTTGCGATCGTTTTTTCCATCCACGCTCAGAGCGCTTCGAACTCGATGCTGAACGTGGAGGATGGGAGGATCGTAAGTATAACGAGGCCTGAAAAGGATAATGGGAGTCTGTCAGTCGACCTCGATGTTTCGGCGACAGACGGAAAGACGTCTGTCAAAAAAGGCAAGCAGATCCTCGTATCGCCAAAGGGCACCGAGGCTCAGGATGCGAGCGTGGCCGCCGTGATAGGTGAGGAGTCGGACAGAGAAAAGCTTGAAAGGAAGATAGACAGCGCTGTCAGAAACGCGGCTGCTTCGGCTGACGATAACGAGATCGTCCTTCCGCTGGCCCTCGAAGACGGAATCAGGCTGAGGTGGGACCTTGCGAAGAATACGGATGTGCCGATGCTCGTTGCCGGATTCATTCTGGCTGCGGCTGCGCTTTACAGGTCGCGCTTCGCTCAGATCTCAAGGGCTGAAAAGGAAGCGAAGGATTCAGTCGCGAGAGAGATGCCGGCGTTCATGAACAAGATGCTTCTTCTGATCGACGGCGGACTGGTCCTCATGGAAGCGTTCGACAGGGCGGTACTGGATGCGAAAAAGCGGGGGCTTGGCGAGAGCAGCTACTTTTACCGTCAGATAATAGATATAAAGGAAGGGGCGGAGAAGTCCAACGAGCCGATACACGAAGGGCTCAGCAGGTTTGCACAGAGGAGCGGCGTGAGAGAACTGATGAGGTTCTCCGGCATGGTCTCTGACAATATAGAGAAAGGGGCGGACATTTCGGGAAAGCTCGAAGCTGAAGGACGGATGCTTTGGTTCCTCAGAAAGAAGCGGGCAGAAGAAGCCGGAAGGCTGGCTGAGACGAAGCTGTCCGTCCCGCTGATGATACTTGTGCTCGATCTCATAGGCGTCACCTGCGCGCCCGCACTTCTGCAGATGTGAGGAGCGGAGATCGGCATAATTGATATAGATGGTGCAGAAAATGAAAAAAGGAGCGATTGAAGATGAGAAAGAAAATCAGTGCAGCATTGAACAGAAAAAGGCCCGGAATGGAAATGGTCCAGGTAGCGATACTTGTTGCTATCGCGATCATAATCGGGCTCATATTCAAGTCGGAGATAACGGGCTTCGTGAACAGGACGCTCGAAGCCCTGAACACAGGTTTTTGACGTGCGCGGAAGAAGAAGCGGCGGAGAATGGTGCGGAAGAAAGCGCATCGGGAGAAGGCGCAGCGGCAGCACCTTCGTCGAAGCGGCCCTGGTACTTCCGGTCTGCATCCTTGCGGTTGTGACCATCGTGTATATCATGATGTTCCTATATAGTGAAGCGGCATCGCAGGCCATGGTGCATGTCGCTTCCAATGCTGCAGCGGGTGCCGGAACGGATACCGTCATAGCGACCGAACACATTCCGCGGGGGATAACGCCTTATGAATCGAAGCGAAAGGGACTCGCCTGCTTTATGGCCGACAAGGGGGTAAGGGTCAGAGCAGGAGGGCTGATGAGAAAGGCGATGAAAAGAGAGATATCCTCATCATCATATGCCGTGGATGAGGCAAAGCTTATCAGATACAAAGATTTCATATGGGGCGACTGAATATAGATACGAAGAGAAAGCTGATGGGAAAAAAGAAGATGATGCGAAAAAGAAGGCCGGCCAGCACGAGCGTTTTCATAATGATAATCCTTTCGACGATGATAACGCTTGCGTTCGCCTTTGTCTCGTGCGCCCTTTGGACTGCGGGGATAGGATATTCCGACAGCGTTCTTTTTCTGGCAGGAAGGTCGGTCCTCAGCAGCTACGATACTCATCTCAAGGACGACTACGGGCTGCTGGCGTTCAGGGGCCTGGGGCCGGAGATATCGAAGAGAGTGGAGCACTTCGCTTCATATACGTTCGACAGGAACAGGTACATAAAGCTCGACAGCGTCGAAGCCGACAGCGGAGGAATGTCTCTTGCAGATGTCGACGCTTTCGAAAAAGAAGTAGTGAAGTATGCGAAGTTCGCTGTCGCAAGGGACATCATTACTCCCGGATCAGGAGGCGGTCAGGATCAATCAGGAAGTGAAGAGGCTGGTGCAGGAGGAAGCCCTGCGGGTGATGCGCCTGAGGGCGCTCTCATTCCAGGCGCTTCTGCTTCGAGGACGCTGAGAAATGAAAAGATCATCTCTTCGCTTCCTTCGGGCGGAGCGGCCGGAAGCAGCGGCCTCATCAGTTCAGCTGCGAATCTATTTTCATCGGAAGAGAGTTTTCTTTCCCAGGGCACGGACTCGTGGCTGATGATCGAATACATAATGCTGAAGTTCGGCAACGCCATGGACGGAAGGGCGCAGGAATCGTTCTTCATGAACGAGGCGGAGTACATCCTCGAGGGCGAGATGAGCGAAGAAAAGAATATAAAAGAGTTCAGGAAGGATGTCCTGAAGATAAGGAATACGGCGAATCTTGCTCATATATGGATGGACCCGGAGATGCGCGCGAAGGTCGAGGCCGTATGCGAAGCCGCGACGCCCGGTCCCTGGGCAGCTCTTACCGCGGCCGCAGTAAGCGAAGCCTGGGCGCTAGCTGAATCGGTCAATGACTGGAACCTCCTCATTCACGGAAAGAAGGTCCCGTTCAAGAAAACGAAGGAAACATGGGCGATAGATATAAAGTCGCTTACTGAGGATATACAGGACGGCTATGTCGACACCGGAGCCAGAGCCGGGCTCACATACACGGGATATCTAAAGGTCTTCCTTCTGACCGAGGACAGGAGCAGGAGGCTTCTTAGGATGATGGACCTCATGCAGATCAATATCCAGGGAAAGTACGATCGCGATTTTCTTATTATGGAGCACAACACGGGGTTCTGTTTCAGGGCTGCGGCAGGCGGAAGAGATTTCGCGTATATACAAAGGTATTGAGACTTCGCGATGAATGCAGGAATGAAACAGAGCGCATTACAGGGATAGAAAGAATGCAGGTGCGCAGGAAGACACAGGAAGACGCAGAAAGGAAGACATGAGAAGGTTGTCGGGAAAAAGAAAACGAAACGGTTCGTATACGGTCGAGGCGGCGCTGATACTTCCGGTCTTTCTGGTCGCTGTCCTGACGATCGGATTTTTGATAAAGGTCATCGGCGGAGCTGAGTGCGGGATGCATGCGGCTGCTGATGAAGCGAGGCTGGCTGCGGCGAACGCTTACGTACTGAACGCGCCGATCGGTCTTTCGAGCAGCATAGAGGGCAGGATAAAGGAAGAAGCGCCATACGTAACAGATGCCGATGTGAAGGACCTGAGGGCGCTTTCGACGGACGGCGAGATAACCGTCACGATGAAATACCATCTTGATGTCCCGCTTCCGCTGGGGATATATGACGGCTTCGATATACATGACAGGCTGAAGACGAGGGCCTGGATCGGCAGGACCGGCGGAGAGCCTTTCGGCTTTGATGCCATGGAGGAGTATGAAGATGCCGAGACGGTATATATCTTTCCGGCATGGGGCGAGAAATATCATACGAAGGGATGCACATATGTCCAGGCCGACCCCGTGCAGATGTCGCTTACTAAAGACGTGAAAAACAGATATCACAGCTGTCCGAGGTGCGGCTCGGCGGATCTATCCGAGGGCGCTCTGGTATATGTCTTCCCTTCATACGGAGAGGCTTATCACAGGCCGGGCTGCGACTCGATCAAAAAATTCACGGTCGCGATGGAAAAGGAACAGGCGGAGCACAGAGGATACACGCCGTGCTCGAAATGCGGAGGCGGCTAGAGATGGGCCGGAAAGGAGGATAGATATGGACGTACTGAGAGATAACGGATACAGAAGAGAGCTCGGAGAAGGCAGGATGCTCCCGTTCGAAGAGAAGGTCCTCGCGTCGGGGCTTTGCGACTTTGCGCTGCCCGCGAGCTTCGTAAGCGAAAAGGAGAAGAAGTGGATAGTCTACGATGTAAGCGGATACACCTGTCTCGCTGAGATGCCTGTCCTTGACGAAGACCTGCTTTTGGAAGTGTTCGAGAAGACGCTTGCGAATCTTGCTAAGGCATCGGAATTTCTGATCGATCCGGCGAAGGTGATGCTGGGACCGGAGACGGTTTATTTCAATCCCAAGAAAAGGACTGTGAGGTTCGCTTACATGCCGGTCGAGGAGAGCAGCGTAGCGGCAAACGTAAGGTCGCTGTCGGAATACCTGGCGTCAAGGTCGGACAGGGAGCTTTCGTCTTTTATCATTAAGATCACCGACGAGATGCTGATGAGGAACATGCAGCCGGCTGAGATGGCAGCTCACGTCGCTCTTATGAGACGCAGGCGTCCTGTTTGTTGACAAAAATTCCGGAGTGAAATATCATGGATTCCTGAAAGGAGACATGAAATGGAAAACAGGAATACATGGGAAAAATACACTGACGCACAGATGGAATCGTGCGATTTATTTTCAAAGGGATACATCGACTTTCTCAGTGAGTGCAAGACGGAAAGAGAGTGCATCACGAGGATAGTCGCAGACGCGAAGGCTGCAGGCTACAGAGATCTCGACGAGATCATAGCAGCAGGTGAAGAGGTAAAGTGCGGAGACAAGGTCTACCGCGTGAAGATGGACAAGACGATCCTCATGTTCATGATAGGTGAAGAGGACATCGAAAACGGTCTCAACATCCTCGGAGCGCACATCGACTCCCCGAGAATGGATATAAAGCAGAACCCGGTCTATGAGGACGGCGGATTCGCTTACCTGGATACGCACTACTACGGCGGCATCAAGAAGTACCAGTGGGTAACGCTCCCGCTCGCGATCCACGGAGTAGTCATCAAGAAGGACGGAACGAAGATCGAGATCAACGTCGGCGAAAAGCCGGAGGATCCGGTATTCTTCATATCCGATCTTCTGATCCACCTTGCTGACGAGCAGATGGTCAAGAAGGCTTCCAAGGTTATCGAAGGCGAAGCCCTCGACATCATCGCAGCTAACAGACCGATCAGGATCGGTGATGAAGAGAAGAAAGATGGAAAAGCAGCAGAGACTGTCAAGAAAGGTCTTCTCGATATCCTCAAGAAGGAATACGACATGGATGAAGAGGACTTCCTCTCCGCTGAGCTCGAAGTCGTTCCGGCAGGAAGAGCCAGAGAAGCGGGCTTCGACCGCAGCATGATCCTCTCGTACGGACAGGACGACAGAGTATGCGCTTACACATCGTACAAAGCCATGCTCGACACGGAGAGCGTAAAGCGCACAGCGTGCTGCATCCTGGTCGACAAGGAAGAGATAGGAAGCGTCGGCGCGACAGGTATGGAATCGAAGTTCTTCGAGAACACTGTTGCTGAGCTCCTCTGCCTCATGGGCAAGGACAGCGGCCTTTCGCTGAAGAGATGCCTCGAGAACTCCACGATGCTTTCGTCGGACGTTTCGAGCGCATTCGACCCGACTTATGCTTCGAGCTTCGACAAGAAGAACGTTGCCTACCTCGGATGCGGAATGGTCTTCAACAAGTTCGGAGGCGCAAGAGGAAAGAGCGGCTCGAACGACGCGAATGCTGAATACATCGGTATGCTCAGAAGGATCCTAGGCGAGGACGATGTCAACTTCCAGTTCGCAGAGCTCGGAAAAGTCGACCTCGGCGGAGGCGGCACGATCGCATACATCCTTGCTCTTTATGGAATGAACGTAATCGACAGCGGCGTTGCCGTACTTTCGATGCACTCGCCGTGGGAAGCAACGAGCAAGGCTGACGTTTATGAAACATACAGAGGATACCTCACATTCCTCAATAAGGCGGAGAGAATCTGATGATACCACTTTCGACACGGATGAGGCCGGATGATCTTTCGGGTTTCGTGGGCCAGCAGCATTTCATGTACAAGGGCTCGCTGCTTTACAATGCGATAGAAAACGGCTCATTCGAGTCCGCTATATTCTTTGGACCGTCGGGAAGCGGAAAGACCACGCTCGCCAGGATAGTCGCCAAAAAACTCGACGCCGGTTTCGTGGAGATCAACGCTTCAGCGACGGGCATCAAAGAACTGAAGGCTCTGATCGACAGGGCAAGGGACAAGTTCTACGGTCTGCAGAAGGAGAGCACCTTCGTGTATGTAGACGAGATACACAGATGGAACAAGCTCCAGCAGGATACTCTTCTCAACGCTCTGGAGGAAGGCATACTGAGATTCATCGGAAGCACGACGGAGAATCCGTACTTTTCGATCAACAACGCCATCCTCTCCAGGGTCAGACTGATATATGAATTCAGAAGACTGTCCGATGATGATATAATGACGCTTCTTCTGAGGACGCTGAACGACAGTGAAAAAGGATTCGGCGCTCTTGATGTTGCTTACGACGAGAAGGCTCTCTCGGCGCTCGCTTCGATATCGAACGGCGACGCGAGGGTCGCTCTTGACGCGCTCGGCTTCATCATCGACAACATGGACGACGACAGAAAGATCGACATGAAGATCGTCGAGGAAGCGACCCAGAGAAAGGCCACCTTCTATGACAGGCGTGAGGACAAATATGACCTCTATTCCGCTCTGCAGAAGTCGATCAGGGGAAGCGATCCGGATGCGGCCATCCATTACCTCGCCAGGCTGATCGAAGGCGGTGAGGACGAAATGACGATCGCGAGAAGGATCCTTGTCATAGCGAGTGAAGACGTCGGTATGGCTTATCCCCAGGCGGTAAGCGTCGTGGTCTCCTGCGTTGAGGCGGCGAAGATGGTCGGCCTTCCGGAGGCGAGGATCAACTTCGCCCAGGCCGTGATACTGCTTGCTTCCTCGCCCAAATCGAACTCGGCTGCCGTCGCGATAGACGAGGCTCTGGCAGATCTCAAGTCGGGAAGATACGACGAAGTCCCGGACCACCTGAGAGATTCGCACTACAGCGGCGCAGAGAAGAGGGGCTTCGGCATCGGCTACAAGTATCCGCATGATTACGGCGGCTACGTCGAGCAGCAGTATCTGCCGGACAACCTTATAGACGCGAATTACTACAGGCCGACGGAGAACGGCTCTGAATCACAGTTCAAAAAATATCTTGAAAGGATCGGGAAGAAATGACAGAAGTCATAACATCTCCGAACGCAGGATTCTGCTTCGGAGTCAGAAAAGCAATAGATCTCGCCGTCGAGGCGGCAAAGAACGCTGAAAAAGACGAGCAGGGAAGATGCGGCATATATACATGCGGCATGCTCATCCACAACAAGAGGGTCGAGCAGGACCTCGCCGGAATGGGCATCTTCAAAGTCGACGATCTTTCGGAAGCCCCGGCGGGAGCAAAGATCATCGTCAGATCGCACGGCGAGCCGAAGAGGTTCTACGACAAGGCTGAAGAGCTCGGCCTCGAGCTGATGGACGCGACCTGTCCGTTCGTCAAGAGGATCCACGACCTCGTGCACAGCGCGAGAGAAGAAGGAAAGAACGTGATCATAGTCGGTGACCCGGGCCATCCCGAGGTCATCGGGATCAGCGGCTGGTGCGAAGACGAAGCGGTGATCCTCTCGTCCGTCGAAGAAGCGAAGGCTTATGCCGAGAGCAGGGTCGACGCAGTAAGCGAAACGGTCGTTGTCTCCCAGACGACGATGAGAAACGAAGTCTTCGATGAGATCGTAAGAACGATCGATCCCGACGGCAAAATGGATATAAAAAACACCATCTGCAACGCCACTGCGGAGAGGCAGCAGGGATGCGCCGAGACAGCCAAAAAAGTCGACGCGATGGTCGTTATTGGAGACAGAGCGAGTTCGAACACGAAAAAACTCTATGAGATAGCGTCAAAATACTGTAAAAACACGTTTTTTGTTGAAAATTTGTCAGATTTGTCGTTGAAAGAATTTGAGAAATATAATAGAATAGGAGTTGCGGCGGGCGCATCGACACCCGACTACGCAATTAAGGAGGTTACATCAAGCATGAGTGAAAAATTCACTGACGAAGGTCTGACAATGGCCGATTTCATGGGAGAAATCGAAAAATCCCTGAGATTGCCGAAAGGCGGAGAGCTGGTCACAGGTAAAGTGCACCAGGTAACAGACAAGGAAATCATCGTGAACCTTGGCTGCAAAAAGGACGGTATAATTCCGTTGGATGAGATATCACTTGAAGAAGGTCAAACGCTTACAGAACTCTTCAAAGAAGGCGATGAGATCCAGGCCAAAGTCCTGAAGACGGACGACGGCGACGGAACTATTCTGCTGTCGAAAAAGAAACTGGAAGCTACTGAGCATTGGGAAGAGATCAACCGTGCGTATGAGAACAAAGAACTCATCGACGTTGAAGTCATCAGACAGGTCAACGGCGGCGTGATCGCTCTGTACAAAGAAGTTTCCGGATTCATTCCGCTGTCACAGCTTTCGGACAGATTCGTGGAAGACTCTTCGGAATTCGTTGGACAGACTCTTACAGTCAAGGTTTCCAGAGTTGATCCGAGAAGAGGCAAGGCTGTATTCTCGCACAAGGCATACCTCAACGAAGAGCGTCAGAAGGCTCTCGAAAAGGTATGGGCTAACATCAACGTTGGCGACATCGTTGAAGGTACGGTCATGCGTTTCACAGACTATGGTGCTTTCGTAGATATAGGCGGCATCGACGGTCTTCTCCACATTTCCGAGATCTCCTGGGGCAAACTGAAGCACCCGAAGGAAGTTCTCGAGATCGGACAGAAGATCAATGTCAAGATCCTTTCCATGAACGAGGAAAAGGGAAAGATCTCCCTCGGACTCAAGCAGACTATCCCCGAACCGTGGACAGTCATCGACGAGAACTACAGTGTTGGTCAGGTCGTAGAAGGAAAGGTCGTTCAGATCAAGGAATATGGATGCTTTGTTGAACTCGAGCCGGGTCTTGACGGACTCGTACACATCTCGGAGATCAAGAACGAGCGTGTTGCTGACATCAACGAAGAACTTTCCGTAGGCGAGAAAGTCAACGCTAAGATCCTTGAGATCGACAAAGAGAGAAAGAGAATCTCGCTTTCGATCAAAGAGACTCTGAACATGGAGCCTGCTGCTGAAGAAGCTGATGCTGCTGAAGAAGAGGCTGCTGACGAAGAGTAATCATCTCTTGATATCAATACCGGCAGGCGGTGGATACCGTCCGCCGGTTTTCTGTTATGCGGATTTCTGCCGTTATGCGGGTTTTATGTGTAGTAAGCGAATATGGCAGTAACCGAATACGAAAGTAAGCGGATAAGAAAGGAAACTGAAAGTGAGCGTTATGGAAAAGATAGATCCGAAGAGGGCCGCTGTCCTCATCATCGATATGCAGAAGGCTTTTGT
>CAMNNG010000035.1 GCA_946545145.1 uncultured Bacillota bacterium | reverse complement strand
GAGGACTTACTTCTAAACTGCGCCATGATCACCGCGGCCTCTTGCTCACGGCTTACGTGGGACCTTTTGCCCGCAGCTGGCCTGGCCTTTCAATCACAGACCGGGTAACGGTCTTTTGGCATTGTATCATTTTTGGTCACCTGGCGCGACAGAAAAATATCTGCCGCAGCCGTCAGTCTCTGTTCGCTTCCTCGCAGAGCGCCTTCATCTCTTCATAGAACTCAGGTTTGCTCCTGTTCAGCCTCATAGGCACACCGTTCTCCCCAAGGAAGCAGTGTTTCGATACGCCCGATGCGATATGCTTTCCGTCAGAGTCCTTCATCTCATATCCGAACTGCATCCTGACCGGCCCCATCTGTTTGACATATGTCGTGATGTACACGTCCTGGTCGAACTTCGTGGAATGCTTTATCTCACATTCGACTCCAAGTACCGGTGAGATGATGCCCTCATCTTCCATCCTTGCATAGTCCCAGCCGATCTTTCTGAGGAAATCGACCCTGGCCTCCTCCATCCATCTGATGTAGTTCGAATGATGCGTTATCCCCATCTTGTCCGTCTCGTAATAGTGTACTGTATGCTTGTACGGTTCCATCTTCTTTTCCTTCCTTCTGTCAAGATATGTTCTGCCTCGCCTTATTCGCCTAGAGCTTCTTCATAAGCAGCGTATGTGCGCGCGTCGAACAGCACCCACTCGACCAGATCGAGGTCATCCGGATGATCTGCCATGTACTGCCTTACCGTATCTACCGCGACCCTTGCCGCCTTGCTGACCGGATAGCCGTAGACTCCCGTCGATATGGACGGGAAAGCGACCGTTCTTATTCCCTTCTCCGAGCATATCGCAAGCGAATTCCTGTAGCATGCCGCGAGCAGTTCAGGCTCTCCCTTCGCGCCGCCGTGCCAGACCGGTCCCGGAGTGTGTATCACGTACTCGCACGGAAGGTCATAAGCTCCCGTGATCCTCGCTTCTCCTGTGTCGCAGCCTCCCAGCGTCCTGCACTCTTCAAGAAGCCCGGGGCCTGCCGCCCTGTGTATGGCGCCATCCACTCCGCCGCCTCCGAGAAGCGACCTGTTTGCCGCGTTGACGATGGCCTCTACTTCCGCGGCCTTCGTTATATCTCCTCTTTTCAGTTCAATTCTTCCTGACAATCCTCACACCTCCCTTGCGCTAAAGAAAACGCCACCCGGCCTGCAACTGGGTGGCGGTCCTTGTGCTATTAGTTTACCATCATCCGTCAAGTTTTTACAGCCTGATCGTGTTGACTCTGCCCTATTATTCCTCTCGATCTTCACTTCTCCCTCTGTGGTCTCCTCCCGAAGCGAACGTCAGGACATCGACCCCAGCTGCGCCTGCTTCTTTCAGCGCGCGGGCGCAGGCTTCCAGCGTCGCTCCTGTTGTGAATACGTCATCGATCACGAGCACGCTCTTTTCCTTAACGACCGCGTTCCTCTTCATTTTGAATGCGTTCTTTACGTTTTCTCTTCTCTCGGCTATTCCAAGATCCTTCATCGGAGCCGTATCTTTCGCCCTCTCAAGAAGGCCCTTCAGAGCCGGTGCGTCCAGTCCGCTCCTCCCGCGCCCTTCTGAAAGAGCTTCGGCAAAGAATCTCGCAAGGAGCTCAGCCTGATCGTATCCTCTCTGGTCGAGTCTCTTTTTGCTTACCGGGACCCATGTGACGAAGTCCCAGGCAGGGCCGGCGCCGCCTTCATCTTCGGCGAGAACGCGGTCCGCCATTATGAGGCCGAGAGCTCTTGCGATATAGCTTTTGTCCCTGTATTTGAGGTCCATAATAAGGGCTCTTTCGTAGAGCCCGTAGAGCGCGCATGTGTAGCCTTTGTCGAATGTCCGCTCGCTTTCGCTGCAGTCGTAGCAGATGCCGCGCTTTTCATTGACCTTCGCGAGCGGCTTGCCGCAGATCCGGCATGTGTTTTCCGTGACCCATCCGAACTTTCCGATGCAGTCATCGCATATGGGATATCTTCTTCTGCTGCCTAGTATACTGCCGCAGCAGAGGCAGTGCAGTTCTCCCGGGAATATCATCCCGAGCAGCTTATCGATCATCATCTCTTTCCTCCCGATGCTGACCGATACCTCTATCATACCCTGTATTATACCTGATAGTTATTCCCGGCCGCCTGATCAAGCAGAGCCTTCAGCCTGACTCCAAGACCCGACCATCTCTCGCGGATGCTGTTGTTGTCGACCATGGCGTCCATCCTCTTTTCGGATCCAACCAGGACGACTAGCTCCTTGCCTCTCGTGACGGCGGTGTAGAGAAGGTTCCTTGTAGCGAGCATGGGCGGAAGCCACGATACCGGCATGACCACGACCGGGAATTCGCTTCCCTGGCTCTTGTGGACGGTCACCGCAAAGGCCGGCTCCAGCTGGTCGAGCTCGGTGAAATCGTAAGTTACGTATTTGTTGTCATCGAATATGACGGTGAGCTTTCCGTACTCACTGTCGATCCTGTCGATGATCCCCATGTCGCCGTTGAAAACTCCCTGCCCCTCTTCAAAGGTGTCTATGAGTTTCCATTCTATATTGTAATTGTTCTTGATCTGCATGACCTTGTCGCCCTCTCTGAGCGAGCGGCCTGCGAATTTTTTCTCAGCCTTCGTCGGAGCCGGCGGATTGAGCACCGCCTGAAGCTCGACGTTGAGATTCCTCGTGCCGATGTTGCCCTTCCTCGTCGGCGTCATGACCTGGATGTCTCTGAGGCTGTCGAACTGCGTGTAGTGGGAAGGCAGCCTGTTCGCGACGAGGTCGACGACAGTGCGGACCATGCTCTCTTCATTGTCGCGCGACACGAAGAAGAAGTCCTTGTCCTTTTCGTTCGCGACCGGATATTCTCCGTGGTTGATCCTGTGGGCGTTGACGACTATCAGGCTCTCCTCGGCCTGTCTGAATATCTCCTTCAGCTCGATCGACTCGACGTATTCGCTGTCGATCAGGTCGCCCAGAACGTTGCCCGCTCCGACCGGCGGAAGCTGGTCTGCGTCGCCGACCATGAGGAGCCTCGTCCCGTCGGGAAGCGCTCTTAAAAGCGCCTGCATCAGCAGCAGATCCACCATCGACATCTCGTCTATTATTACGGCGTCTACATCGAGCGGGTTCTCTCTGTTCCTTCCAAACCTGAGATTCTCATCGTCTTCGGCATATGTGTACTCGAGCAGCCTGTGTATCGTCGAAGCCGGATATCCCGTCGTCTCAGTTATCCTCTTTGCGGCCCTTCCGGTAGGCGCGGCTATCGCCGTCTTCAGTCCTGCCTCGCGGAGTATGTCCATGATGCCGTTGATGACGGTCGTCTTTCCTGTACCAGGTCCGCCCGTGATGACGCTGACCGGGGATGAGAGCGATGTCGATATCGCTTTTTTCTGCTTTTCACTGAAGCCGATGCCGGCTCTGATACCGCTCTGCTCTATCAGGACATCTGTATCCGTATCTATCATTTTCGGAGTGCAGCCGCAGAGCCTTACGATATCGCCCGCGACCTCGGTCTCCGCCCTGAAGTAAGCCATCAGATAGACGACATCTCTTCCCTCGAGCTTTTCGATCCTGATCCTGCCCTCGAACATCAGCTCGATCAGGGCGTCTTCGATCAGCTCCTGAGCTACATCTATCATCTGGGCAGTCATGCGGCAGAGATCTTCTTTGGGGGCGAAGGTGTTACCGTTAGCGGCGGTCTCCTTCAGGACATGGACGGCGGCGCTCTTGATCCTCATCGGATCTTCCGGATCGACACCCATCTTTTTCGCCATCTGGTCGGCCCTGATGAAGCCGACGCCGAACACGTCGTCCACCATAGCGTACGGCTCAGCCTTGATCCTCTCTACGGTGTCCTTTCCGTAGACGTTGTAGAGCCTTCTGACCTCGGTGAGCCCTATATCATACTGTTCGAAGAACACAGCAATATCAGCGAGCACTCTCTGCTCACCGAACGAGGAAGCTATGTCCTCCATCTTTTTCTTTCCTATGCCGGGCACCTCAAGGAGCCTTTCGGGTTCATTTTCGAGCACGGAAAAAGTGTCGCCGCCAAAGGCCTCGACTATGAGGGCTGCCGTCTTCGCTCCGACGCCCTTGATTGCTCCCGAAGCGAGGAAGTTAAGTATCCCTTCGATGTCTTCGGGCATCCTGCTCTCGCATTCGGAAAAAGAGAACTGCTCTCCGTACTTTGGATGGACGACGAAGTCGCCTCTCAGAGCATAGGAAGCACCGACGCTGCATGACAGCATCTTTCCTACGATGGATATCCTCTCTCCTTCAGTATCGAGCACGGCAACTGTGTATCCCGTCTCCTCGCTCCTGAAGACTATGTGTGACAAAGTTCCTGATATTTCCGTCATTACTTGTCATCACGCCTTCTGTATATGCGCCTGTTGTCGAGAGTCCATACCCTCTGGCTGAACTCTCCCGGAGCCGTCATCTCGACAGCTTCCTGCATATCGTACATCTTCGCGTCGAGCATATCCAGGTAGTGGAGAAGCTCCGCCTCAGGGAACAGCGGCTTTTTCGGGCTGCCGTACTCAGGCTCGTAGTGATGCGAAAGTATCATGTGCTCTATCATTATCTTCTTCTCATGCGGGAATCCCATCGCATTCATCTGCGCGTCCAGCACCTTGACTCCCTGGACGATATGGCCGAGCATCAGGCCTTCGAAGGAATATCCGTCCGAAACGCCCTGCTCGTTCGAATTGATCTCCGTCAGTTTTTCGATATCGTGGAGAACGACGCCTGCGATCACGAGATCGGGATCCAGGTTCGTATACACTCCGCACAGAGCTATGCCCGATGCGAGCATCCTCTTGATGTGCCAGAGAAGGCCCGACCTTTCCGCATGGTGGTTCTTCGATGCGGCCGGCCAGTACATCAGCTTTTCGCGGTTCGTCTCCATATTGTAGCGGCAGAGCTGCTTCAGCTGCGCGTCTGTTATCGTCTCTATCGCGCGCATTATGAAGTCGTACATGACCTCGGGCTCCTCGGGAGCAGCCTTGATGAAGTCGCGTATGTCGAGCGCGTCAGTCGGGTCAGAGTATCTGATCCTCGATATGATAAGCTGCTGGAGCTTGTTCCACTCCTTGACCTCAGCCCTTACCTTGATGATATCTCCTACGGAATATTTGCTGAGAGTGTCGTACTCCTCATCAGCCACGTTCCATTTTTTCGCCGTTATCTCGCCGGTATTGTCTCCGAGCGTCATGTCGAGGTAAGCCTTCCTGTTCGATCCCGTCTTGATAGCTATCGCCTTGATCATGAAAAAGCTCGTGATCTCTTCTCCGGTCCTGAGATCTTTTATATACATATCTTTCATATTCTGTCTCCGTTTCTTCCGGCCTAATCCCCTCTATCCTGCCGGCTTACTTGATTATATATTATTTGCTGTCCTTTTTATAGGTCAGCAAGGTGCTTTTTTCGCTTCTTTTCGAATTCACTATTGCAGTGAAAAGGTATATAATACCGTTATGATTTTTCCTTAAAGGGAGGTAACAGACAATGAACACAAATACAGGCTTCGTACGCGTAGGCGCGGCAACCCCGGTAACTGTACTGGCTGACCCCGCCCGCAATGCGGACAATATCATAACCATACTGCGTCAGGCCCAGATGGACGGCGCAGGCATCGTCGTTTTCCCGGAGCTCTGCCTCACGGGAAGGACATGCGGAGATCTGTTCTATCAGGACAGGCTTTATGAGGCTCAGCTCGATGCCCTCGCCCGCGTCCGCGACGCTTCGGCTTCTTCCGACATGGTGATCGTGCTCGGCATGATGCTGCGGGCAGGCAACGGACTTTACAACTGCGCTGCAGTAATCCAGGGCGGAGAGATCAAAGGCCTTGTGCCGAAAATGTACTCGCCCCTTCCGGACTCAAAGCCTTTCGAGGATATGTTCATCCCGGGCTGCCGCATCCCGGCAGACTTCGACTGCGTAAGGCTCTTCGGCCGCACGGTGCCGTTCGGAAGGCTCACTTTTGAAGACGAAGCCGCGGGCCTCAAGATCGGAGTAGAGATAGGCGATGATATGCAGAGACCTGCTCCGGCAGCTGCCGACCTCATCGCAAACGGCGCAGACATCATCTGCAACACGGGCGCAGCCCAGGAGCTCGCAGGATCATCTGCCGCAAGAAGGAACATGATCGCGGACTTCACTGACAGATCGTGCGCCGGATACATATTCGCTTCCGCGGGCATCGGCGAATCGGTCGCTGACGCTGTCTTCGGCGGACACTCGGTCATCGCTGATCAGGGCGATATCCTGATCGAAAGCGACAGATATCAGACTGAAAACCACATCACATATTCGGAGATCGACTTCGCCTCGATCGCTTATGTGCGTTCGCACAGAAAGAACTTTGCCGGCGAGATGGCCTATGCTCCGGGCAGCATCAGAAAGGTAGCCCTTTCGCCTGTCAGGACGCCTGCTGCCGGTGAAAGACTCATGAGAAAATACAACGCGCTCCCCTTCATCCCGCAGGGTCAGGCTCAGCGTGACGAGCGCTGCGATGAGATTTTCGAGATCCAGGTCAACGCTCTCGCAAGAAGGATAGTCCACACCCACGCGAAGAAGATCCTCATCGGCATCTCAGGCGGTCTGGACTCGACCCTCGCCCTCCTCGTCTGCGCAAAGGCCATGGAGCTTCTCGGCCGTCCGGCTTCCGATACCGTAGCCGTAACGATGCCGGGCTTCGGAACTACTGACTCGACGTATCACAATGCGCTTACTCTGATGAGAAAGCTCGGCTGCGACACCCGCGAGATCAGCATCGCCGACTCTGTAAGGCTCCACTTCAGAGACATCGGCCACAGCGAGGCGGACAGAGACGTTACTTACGAAAACAGCCAGGCCCGCGAAAGGACTCAGATCCTGATGGACATCGCCAATGACGAGGGCGGCTTCGTCGTCGGAACAGGCGACCTTTCGGAGTCGGCTCTCGGATGGTGCACCTACAACGGCGACCACATCGCAATGTACAACGTCAACTGCGACATCCCGAAGACGCTGATCAGACACGTCGTCGCGAGATTCATGGAGAAGATCGAGGGAGACGACATCCTGAAGATCACCCTGCAGAAGATACTCGACACGCCGATTTCGCCTGAGCTCCTCCCGCCGGACGAGAGCGGCAACATCGCGCAGAAGACAGAGGACAGCATCGGCCCCTACGAGCTGCATGACTTCTTCATCTATCACACGATCAGGAGCGGAATGTCGCCGGAGAGGCTCATCTACGTAGCGTCCCAGGCGTTCGCCGGATCGTTCGACGAGGCCTTCATCAGAAAGTACCTCGCCGTATTCTACAGAAGATTCTTCTCGCAGCAGTTCAAGAGAAACTGTGTGCCTGACGGTCCGAAGATCGGCAGCATCTGCCTGTCGCCGAGAGGCGCCTTCGCGATG
Source organism: uncultured Bacillota bacterium (assembly GCA_946545145.1). Taxonomy (GTDB): domain Bacteria; phylum Bacillota; class Clostridia; order Peptostreptococcales; family Anaerovoracaceae; genus UBA3738. The sequence goes on along the minus strand of CAMNNG010000035.1, from coordinate 4,199 downwards.
CCGTCTGATGCAGGCTCGGGCGCGTGGCTCGAAGCGTTCGATCACGAGTAAGCGAAAAGATATCCAAAAAGAAAGTGAACACAAAAGCTCCGTCGGCAATGCCTTCGGAGCTTGTTTTTCCGTTATATGCAGTTTTCTTCACGAAAGATTTTCGCCGCTATTTCGCGAACATCTTATGGGCCTTCTCCGGATCGATGACCTTCACATCATCAGCTTCCGGGAAGAGCCAGCGTCCTATGGATGACAGGGCGAATTCCTTGACGTCTTCGACGACTCCGTCGATCTCAGCCATGGAATTGTTCTTCGCCAGCCATTCGTGTTTGCAGCCCTTCTTGTCGATGACCCTCGCGTAGATATAGTCGTTTTCGATCGTCACGACCTCGAGCTTTCCGTATGCCCAGTGGTAATATACCGAGCCCGGTGTGCACTTTTCGATCTCTTCGGTCCAGTCTCTTTCGGGCTCTGCAGCCTCTTCAGCCGGAGCTTCTTCAGGCTCTGCAGCGGGCGCTTCTTCCTCGGCGCCGGCCTTTTCGATCTTCTTCAGGCGGTCAGAGATCTTCTTTTCGATCTTCGCTATGCCTTCTTCTCTCGAAGCCTTGCTTCTCTTCACCTCGAGCCACTCCATTTTGATGAAGGGGTTCTCACCGAAGAGAGCTGTGACTTTATCGTTCACCGGAGCGATATCTTCTTTTGCAGCCTTGCTGTCTTTCAGATCGGCGAACTCACCGACCGCTGCCTTTATCGTCTCAAGAGCTGCGATCTCGCTCTTCCATTTTTCGATATTGTTAAGGATCTTTTCATCCATAATCATATACCTCCGGATCCAAACTTATATATACATCAAACATTCATATACATATATAATTATATTTTCTGTAATTATTTTGTCAACGGACCTCAGATTATGGTCATAACGCCATGCGTCAGTCCAAGCACGATGATGCCTGCCGTGATGACCCCCAGCGCTATTATAGGAAGCGCCGTCCTCATTCGTATATCGAGCACCGACGCTACAAGGGCTCCGGTCCACGCCCCCGTGCCGGGAAGCGGTATGGCTACCAGTATGAACAGTCCGAGCGCCCTGTACTTTTCGACCTTCTGACCTTTGAGGTGGGCCCTTGTCTCAAGCCGCTCTATCACGCCGCGCGTTTTTTCGAACTGACGCAGCCAGTCGAATATCCTTCTAAGGAACATCATGATGAACGGTATCGGTATCATGTTGCCGATGAAGGCCGCTATGAACGCCTCCGGATAGCTGAGACCAAAACCGACCCCGTACGGGATCCCGCCCCTCAGTTCGATGACGGGGACCATCGAGACCAGCACAGTCGCTATGATCTTGCCTATGAATGTCTGTGTGAGCCATCCGATCATTCGTCTTCTCCTGCGGCATCTTCCGCTTCACACGCCTTCATCATGACGGCGCACTCTATCCTCTTTTTGTGGAGCGTGCATCCGAGCTCGTAGACACCGTCCACGCTTCCTGTCGCATGATAAGCGTTGGCCGCGCAGCCTCCGCTGCAGTACAGCTTGGCGAAGCAGTCCGTGCACTCGTCATGCGAATATATATTGCAGCTTCTGAAGATCTCTCTGACTTCGGGATGCGTGATCCCCTCGTCGAGATTTCCCATTATGAAGTCTGTCTCTCCGACGAACTGGTGGCACGGGTAGATATCTCCCTCCGGCGTCACCGCTACGTATTCGGTGCCGACGCCGCATCCGGATATCCTCTTCGATATGCACGGGCCTCCTTCAAGGTCGACCATGTAGTGGTAGAACTCGAAGGGCCTTCCCTCGCGTCTTCTCTCTATCATGGCTTTCGCCAGTTTTTCATACTGCTCACACAGCACCGGAGCATCGTCCATGCTGAGGGCATAGTCCGCCTCGGGCGGCGCCACTACAGGCTCCATCGAAAGCTCTCTGAAACCGAGATCAGCCATATGCAGGATCTCATCAGTGAACTCCAGGTCGTGCTTCGTGTACGTGCCGCGCATGTAATATTCTTTCGGACCTCTGGCGTCCGCGAAACGTTTGAACTTGCCTACGATATGATCGTACGTCCCGCTGCCGTCCTTCATCCTTCTCATCCTGTCGTTCGTCTCGCGGCATCCGTCGAGCGAAAGAACGACGTTGCTCATTTCCCTGTTCGAAAATTCGATGACGTCGTCATCAACGAGGAGGCCGTTCGTCGTCAGGGTGAACCTGAAGTTCTTGCCTGCCTCTTTTTCTATCGATCGTCCGTAAGCGACAAGGTCTTTGACCACCTGCCAGTTGAGGAGCGGCTCTCCGCCGAAGAAGTCGACTTCGAGGTTCCTTCTGCCGGGCGAGTTTTCGACGAGCCAGTCTATGGCCTTCTTTCCCGTCTCATATGACATAAGGCCGGCGTCGCCGTGGTACTCTCCCTTTCCGGCAAAGCAGTACTCACAGTCCATGTTGCAGGCGTGAGCGACATGGAGGCACATCGCCTTCAGTACGGACTGCTTTTTCTTGAAGTCGTCCGCCATCGGACGGAATATGTCTTCGCTGAAGAGCTTTCCGTCTTCCTTCAGTTCCTCTATATCGCTGAGTATATCGTCCAGGCCCTCTATATCCGTAAGGCCGTTCTCCTCGGGGGTGCCGTTCATGACTCCCGTCTCTGCATCAAAACAGCTGAGCACCCTCGCCGTGTCCTCGTCGAGAACGTGGATGGAGCCGCTGTTCTGATCTATCGCTATATCGTATCCGTTCAGGCTGTAAAGATGAAGCATATCGTCCTTTCTGTCACTGCAAAGTAAAATTGCCGCCAGCAGCGGCAATTTCAGAATCCTCTTTTACTGAGCTTTACGAGCCTGCTCGCATTTCTGGTTGACTACGCTGCTCGAAGTCTTGCTCGCCGACTGACATGATGTCTGGCACTCACCGCAAGCCGCTTTGTCAACGTTCTTGCAAAGATCTCTCGTTGCTAATGTCTTTATTCTTTTCATTATAAGGTCCTCCATTTGTGATTTACCCGCTTATTCTATCACAGATCGCAGGTTATGTACACTCTAAAAAACCGCGGTTTCACACTGTCTTCACACGCCCAGGACTTCTTTCCTCGAACTTACGAAAGCGTCTATCGCCCTGTCGAGGTCCTCCTTCGTGTGCATCGCCGACATCTGCGTCCTGATCCTCGCCTTTCCCTTCGGGACGACCGGATAGAAGAAGCCGACTACGTATATGCCCTTCGCGAGCATGGCGTCCGCCATCTTCGCCGCCGTCACATTGTCGCCTAGCATGACCGGGATGATCGGATGCTCGCCGTCCGGGATGTCGAAGCCTTCCTCACGCATGCGCGTCCTGAAGTACTCCTGGTTCTCTCTGAGCCTGTCTATCTTTTCAGTGCTCTCCTCGAGTATGTCGAGCATCTCTATCGCCGCTCCGCAGATGACCGGGGCGACCGAGTTCGAGAAGAGGTACGGGCGCGAGCGCTGCCTGAGAAGATCTATGATCTCTTTTCTTCCTGTCGTGAATCCGCCCGTCGCTCCGCCGAGGGCCTTGCCGAGCGTTCCGGTGATGATATCTACTCTTCCCATGACGCCGCAGTGCTCCTGCGTTCCCTTTCCGTGCGCTCCCACGAAGCCTGTCGCGTGGGAGTCATCGACCATGACGAGGGCGTCGTACTTGTCAGCGAGATCGCATATCGCCTGAAGGTTCGCGATGTAGCCGTCCATCGAGAACACTCCGTCCGTCGCTATCATCTTGATCTTCGCTCCGGCGGCGTCAGCCTCTTTCAGCTTTGCCTCGAGATCCTCCATATCATTGTTTTTGTATCTGTACTTCATCGCTCCGCAGAGCCTGATCCCGTCTATGATGCTGGCATGGTTCAGCTCGTCGCTGATTACTGCGTCCTCTTTTCCCAGGAGAGTCTCGAACAGTCCGCCGTTAGCGTCGAAGCATGACGAGTAGAGTATCGTATCTTCCGTTTCGAGGAAGCGGGAGATCCTTTCCTCCAGCTCTTTGTGAAGGCTCTGCGTGCCGCAGATGAAGCGCACCGAACTCATGCCGAAGCCCCACTTGCGCATGGCCCTCTCTCCGGCCTCGATCAGCCTTTTGTCGTTCGCCATCCCCAGATAGTTGTTAGCGCACAGGTTCAGCACATTCTTCGCAGCCGTCGTATCGATGTTCGCCTGCTGCTGCGTCGTGATGATCCTCTCATCCTTCCATAGCCCTTCGGCTCT
>CAMNNG010000034.1 GCA_946545145.1 uncultured Bacillota bacterium | reverse complement strand
CGCGGTGATGTCGATCAGTATGCGAAACTTAAAACAGCAAAGGATGAGATCGCTAATACAGCTGATGCTGTCTATCTTGTCGATGCAGGAAACTATCTGCAGGGTACGACATATGCGAATACGACAAGAGGCGAGGCAATCTATGACCTCATGAATGGTGCCGGATACGATGTTGCTGCTATGGGTGCTTACGAATTCGCATACGGAGACGCTTCTACAGGTCAGAAATGGCACGGGAACTTCACAAAGTTCTATACGCAGAAAATGCTGTATGAAGGTGTCCCGGAAACTTTTGAATATGCCAGGAACGGAAACGGAAGCAGAAAGGGATCTCTTCCTGCCAGAGAGCCTGCTGATTTCAAGGTGATCAGTTCGAATATAACAGGAACTTCTGCAGCACAGCTTGACGGCGCGGAAACCACAGTAGGCCAGAATGAAAAACTGTTTTCGTTTGAACCGAACTGCGTATTGGAAAAAGGTTCAAAGAAAATCGGTTTTGCCGCACAGACGGACAGCTTTGGTCTTGATACTCTTCAGGATGGATTAGGGAACGGGCTTTCTGTTTCAGATACGACGGCTCTGCCGGAAGGCGCAGATGTCATCATCGGACTGTCCAATAACGGAGAAGAAGTCGCAGGAGCAGACTGCACTATCCAGGCTCCGACAGGCGGCGAAGAAGAAACCGGAGCTCTGGTCATAGACAACGAGACAAAGGCTGTGGAAGAAGTGTCTCTGGATCTTTCAAAGACTGATGCTGATGCCGCAGTCGAGGCCAGTGCAGATACAGTAAAAGAAAACGCAGATCCTAAGATCGCAAGTTCGAATGTAACTCTTGTCGGAAAGAACGCAAAGCATAGATATGAAGAATCTGAGATGGGCGATCTGGTAACAGATGCACTGCTCTGGTATGCAAAGAATGCCTTTGAAGGTTTTGAAGATGAGGATGTTCCGCTCGTAGCGATCCAGAACGGAGGAAATATCCGTAAAACTATCCATACCGGCGATATAGTATATTCGGATATCTTCAATGCTTATCCGTATTCGCCTGCCGGTGTCGGCATACTTTATGTAACAGGTGAGCAGCTCCTCGAATCACTTGAAGAGGCTAACTACAGCAATCCGTCGAATGCGTTCCCGCATGTTGCAGGTATGACATACAACATCGATCTCGAAGAGGAATACGATGCATCGACGACAAAGGGCGAGAATCATGACGGAAAATACGGAAGATATGATCTTGCAGATTCCTACAACCGTGTCTCGATAACATCGATCGGCGGCAAGGCCTTTGATCCGAAGGCAACATATGCAGTAGTAGCAGATAATATGGTGATCGCAAACGGGCTTGATACATATGGAACATTCAAGGCTGTCAAAGACGGCGGTGCAAAATACATAAACAACGGTACAGGAATAGCGGTACGTGATGTAGTTGCGCAGTATCTGCAGTACGGATGCAGGAAGAAGGTTCCTGCAAAATATGCCGAGCCTCAGGGCAGGATCACTTTCGGACCTTCAGATTACAAGGTGAAGGCAGAAGCAGCAACGACGGCGAAGACGGCTTATGAGACAGCGCTCAAGAGCGGGACGCCGGCTCAGGTACTCGAGAAGGCTAAGGCTTACAAAGCTGCGGCAGATGCTGCAAAGAAAGCAGCAGATATCACATGCAACAAAGACAAAATCAAAGATGCGGGTGATGTAGCAAAAGCGGCCGGAACTGCTGTCACGAAAGCCCAGACGGACAAGAGCAAAGCAGACGAGACTGCAAAGGCAGAAGCAAAGGCTAAAAAGGTCAAGACTGTAACAGTCAATGTCAAGACGGTCAGCGCAGCTGTTGTGAACAAAGCTGTAAAGAAGGCGGGCGGCTCTGAGAAGTATGTAACGAAGATCGTTCTCGGAAAGAACGTAAGAAAGATAGGTAAAAAGGCGTTCGCTAAATACAAGAAGGTCACGACATTGACGATCAAGACGAAGAAGCTGAAGAAGGCATCCGTTAAGGGAAGTCTTGCAGGCTCGAAGATCAAGAAGATACAGGTCAAGGTCGGATCGAAGAAGGTGAATAAAAAGTACATCAAGAAGTACAAGAAGATCTTTACAAAGAAAAACGCAGGTAAAAAAATTCCTTCAATAAAATGATCAAAAAGTGCTAACGTGATGCAAAAGTGAGCGCTGGGAAGCGCTCTCTTTTGCTGTCTTAAAAACGTTGAAAAATAAACGGTTTTGTCCATTGTTATAACCCCCGGGGTGGCTTGTGAGCGGATACATTGCGATGATATAAAAATACTTGTTGGCTGATAGTATTTATCATTTCAAGAAAGAGGAAAGTGTATGGACAAAAGAAAAAGAGCTACATGTGCAGGGAGGGTGCATCGCAAACTGATCGCGATGATCCTGACCCTGTGCCTTGCAGCTGCACCTGTCTCTGCATTTGCTGCCGATCTCGATGCGCAGGACACGCCGAATGACGCGGGAACTGCAGTCGAAGAACAGATCCAGACAGATCAGGCAGAAGAGGATCAGGACAGCCTGGCGACGGATGAAAAAGCCGAAGCAGAAGATCCTTCAGAGGTGCAGCCCGGGGCAGAAGCGGCTGAGGAGCCGCAATCTTCTTCCTCAGAGCAGGAGGAGCCGGCAGTAACGCCGGAGAAGGATAATGCAGGTAAAAAGGCTATAAAGGCTGAGGCTGTAGATAAGAAGACGGTCAGATTGACGGTGCAGAAGGGAGGCGAATTCCTCTTCGTGCCGAAACTCTCAGAAACTGTCACATCCGATCTATCGGATGAATATGGTTTTACGGGAGAAGATAAGGAGTACACAGACGGTACAGCTGTATCGCTGCTCGATATCCTTATCAGAGCCCACGAGCTTGCTTACGGTGACAGCTTTACACCGGAGACGGTCAGCAGCTACCTTGAGACAGAGATCAGCTCTAGCGGCAAAGTAGTAGTCAGCAGGATGTTCGAGAAAGAAGGCAACTACTACAATTTTGACTTTGCGGTAAACGGAAGATTGCCGGGGCAGGAATATCCCTGCGGTCAGAATATCGATTTTTATCCGATCAACCAGATCCACCCGATAGACGGTGATAACGTGGAATTCTTCGTCGCGCAGACAGGCGCAACGGATGAGTATTCGTGGATCGAAAAGGGAGGAAAATATGTTAGCGACCTTACTGTAAAACAGAACACGGAAACGGCAGTAAAGGTCAAGGGGATCAAGTATTTCGTACAGGCCAACAGATACGGAGACGCTGACAGGATGAAGGAAGACGGAGAGCTTCTGCAGCATGTCAGCCTTGCAACGATCGATCTTACGACAGGTGAGATCACACCGATCGAAGGAAGCACGACAGATGAGAACGGTGTCGCGAAGATCAACATGACGGAGAGAGGCAAATACTATCTGGTAGTGATACCGGATGGAACTGATGATGCTCCTCCGGTGATCATGACGCTCACAGAACTGACGGTCACGGACGCACCGGATCCGGAACTCAAGGCACCTGAGACTATTACGATAATCCCTGATGCAAAGAAGATAGTAAAGCATTCCTTCACAAGTTCTTACGGAACGACGTCAGAATATGAATACTTTATGTGTTCAGAAAAGAATGGTTCGAAACTGGCTCTCAAAGCAGTCGACCAGGATGGAAACGAGACACCGGTATCATGGTCCGGTTCATCAGCGAACTACATCAAGTTCAATGACAGCACGGAAGGCGTAGCAACTGTCACAAATACCTCGGGATATGATTCGAGCGTAACTGTCACGGCTACATCGATGATAGAAGGCTGTGATGTGAAGGGAACATACAGATTCACTGTACTTCCGAAACTCGGTGCAAGGTTGGGTTACAGCGGTGACTATAACGATTCGGTCGATGTTAGTTTTGAGATGGATCCTGAAACAGGACGTTTCGGTGATGTGAAGCCGAGCTCGCCTTCGATCGCAGGAGGCAGCGCATATATATCCAACGGAGCAGCAGAGATCAAGGTCGCGGATGAGAGCATACTCAGTGCTGCAGCGAACTATAGCTCTGTTTCCATGACACCGCACAAACCGGGAAAGACGACTGTTACGATCTGCGACAAGTATGATGACCAGAACTGCACGACGATAAATGTAGAGGTCAAGGGCGTCCTGGTAAGATCCGGCGATGAGGTCAGAAACACGAACACATTCGTCGGAGGAACAAAACAGCTGACATACGATTCACAGAACGCAACGGACGAGATCACATGGCAGTCCGCAGATGAGAGCATCGCGACAGTCGATGATAACGGGCTGGTAACAGGAGTCAAGACAGGTTCCGTGAAAATCTATGCGCTTCTTGACGGACAGAAGGCAGGAATGATCAACGTAGGAGTCCTTCCCAGCGAGGATTCTGTAGTGATCCGCGGTCTTGTAATAAAGAGCCCGTCTGATTTCTATACTGCTGAAGACTTTGACACATCGTCAAGACTGACGAGCACGACAGGATACGATGATGACTATGCAGGTCCGTCAGGCAACCTGTATTCGATCAGCGGAAACTGGGTCGATGTATATGGAGATATAGACGATACGCTCTACACAAAGAGCTCTACAACAAAGATGACTTTCTTCCCGCTTTTCGGAAAGGATGTCAAAGTCGAGGCATATCTCGACGGCAAAGAGGTAGCAAACGGCGAGTCCGCTAAGGATATGGTCGTGAATCTCCACCCGCTTGAAAACAAGATCGAGATCAAAGTGATCTCAGCAAGCGATCCTTCGCTTACTAAATCATACAAATTCACTGTGAACAGAGACCGCTCTGACAAGGCGACGATGGACAAGATGAACATCAGTCCTGAAGGAAGAGATCTTTCGGGTTCACTCCAATTCGCTGATCAGAAAGAGGGTACTCTCTTCATCATGGACGATGAATGGAACTACAAAAAATCGTATAGTTCATATTCGACGGTGTCTTCATACAGCGGGATAGGAAACAATGATAAGATTCGCGGACATTTATTCAATGATGTGGATGAATTCACTGTTGATCTGGTCGCTTCGGACAGTGAGGGCGCACATATAAGATATGCCCTTGACGGAGACGACACATACAAAGAAGGTATAGGAACGCTCAAGACGGACAAGCTTTCATTCAAAGAAGGAGAGGATACTGTTAGATTGAACGTACAGTGCGTCAGCGATAAGGACTATGCCACGTCGGAAGCCGCATCGGAAGATCCGTGGCAGAATGCAAATGCAAAAGCCTACACGCTCGAAGTCAAGCAGATCCCGGTATCTCCGGAGGATCTGAGATTCAAGAGCCTTGAGATCGTTTCTGATGGGTGCAAACTGATGACTCCGGAATACTCGGAACAGAACCCGACGCTTTCGGCAATAGTTCCTGCAGATGTGACAGATGTAGACATCAAGGCTGTACCTAATGATAAGGATGCGGCAGCTTACTGCGCTACCGGAACATACTCGCTGTACAACGACAGCAACAAGCTTGATGCTGAAGAGGACGGATCGTTCATGATCAACATCAAACCGACGAGTTCTTACGGCAATGACAGATATGTTGCTATAGCAAAAGACATCGACGGTATGCGTGCATCGTGCGTAAGCAATATCAAGCTCGAGAAGGTAACAGAAACAGCAGATACAAAGGGCCTTCCGGATCAAGTGTCCGAATTCATGAATGTAGGCGGAACGAATACGAACAAGGATGATTCGTACAACCCGACGGGACTCTATCCTGAGAAGACGATAAAGAGTACGGGCGCTCTCGCCAGCAAGATAGGTCTGGGAAGCTTCGGCGGATACGTGACCTATTACTACAAGGACGGTATCAAGAACAGTCCGAACAATCCTTACGGAATAGATTTCAGTGTATTTGCCAGATCAGTATCGGATTCGAACCCTGCAGCAAGTTCTGTCTTCGTCTCAAAGGACGGAAAGAAGTGGTATGAACTTGCGGGCTCCGAGCACTATGACAGGAACGCAGTCTGGAACTACAGCGTTGAGTATTCGAACGACAACGGAACAGCTGCATTCAAAGACAGTCTCGGAAGAAGCGGCTCGACAGGATGGGCTTATCCTGATGAGAAGTCATATCCGCTCTATGAAGGCGATATGAAGTTCAGCGGAACACTCCTCCTCGGAGCCAATGGACTCAATTATGATTCCGTTGATTCTTCACCTATGTCTTATGCATGGGGATATGTCGGAGCTCACAAGGCAAGCCAGATAGCCTCCGGGCAGAAGTATGCAGAACATGCAGGAAACCCGTACGTCGAAGACTATGACGGATACGGCGATGGATATGATATTTCATGGGCTGTAGACGCTAAGGGCGAGCCGGTCGAACTGGACGAGATAAACTATGTCAAGGTATCGTCCGCATCTATGATAAAGACGAGCGGTGCCGACAAGGGCGGTCAGGGCAGAGTCGCGTTCATGGTCGCAAATGATGCGGATGAAGATGCAGTAGGTGTGACACCTGCTCCGGCAAGCATCAAAGTAGGGGATAACAATATAGCTGTAAGTCCCGACAGGAAGCTCTACACTGCAGTTGTCAAATCGAATGCATTCGACGTATCTGTCGAGGCGGCCGATGCAGAGAACGTGTATATCAATGACCTTCGCGCAAACGAGAGAAGCTATGGCGATGCCGATGAATTCGACTTCGACAAGGGTATCATTCGAGTGATCGTCCAGAGCGGAAGCAAAGAGCCTTCGATACTCTACGTCCGTGTAGAGAAGGAAAACATCTCGGTAAACGATGCTGTAAGCAAAGCGGAAAAAGCGGTAGGAGCTGCTGAAAAGGCTCTGGCCGATGCGAAGAAAGCAAAGGAAGCTGCAGATAAGGCAGCGAAGACACCGGGCAGTAAGGCTCTCGAGGCTGCTCAGAAAGCAGCCGACGCTGCGGCTTTGGCATCGTCTAAGGTGAAAGCGGCAGAACAGGCCATCAAGGATGCCAGGAAGGCGGCTGAAGAAGCAGGCGTATCATCTCCTGTGAAAAAGCTCGATGGCCTGACAGACAGACTTGCGCCGGTGAAGAGTGAAACCGAAAACATCGTCAATAAGACAGGTGCACAGCTGAACAAAGCCAAGAAGGCCGTAAAAGAGCTCAAGAAGAAGTACACTCCGAAGAGAGTAACGATCAAGAGCGCAAAGGCCAAGAAGGGAAAGAAGTCATTCACCGTCAAGTGGAAGACAATAAAGAAGGGCGTGACAGGCTATCAGATCAAGGTCGTCAGCAAGAAGACAGGAAAGACTGTCAAGACGGTCAAGATGAAGCAGACCAAGAAGCTCGCCAAGAAGAAGACCATCAAACGGGTATTCAGGAAAATGAAGAAGGGCAGCTACAAGGTGAAGATCCGCGCCTACAAGAAAGTCAACGGTGAGATCTATTACGGCAAATGGTCGAAGACAAAGACCGTGAAAGTAAGAAAGTGATCTGATCGCAGATATCCCGAAAGGAGAGCCTCCTCACGGCTCTTCTTTCTTCTTTTTGAAAGACAAATGACCCCCTCGGGGGGTTGTTTGTAAAAGACGCAGAAAATACAATTGTCTAATGGACATGATCACTTGCAGAGATGTTTCATATAGATATGATTCAGCAGGCAGAGCCGCTGTGAGCGGGGTCAGTTTGGATGTGAAAAAAGGAGAACTGGTCGCGCTGCTTGGAAGAAACGGCAGCGGAAAATCGACACTGATCAGGCACTTCAATGCCCTGCTCTCTCTTCAGGAAGGAGAACTGATCGTTGGCGGTATAGATGCTTCGGGAAAGAAGAATATATGGGATCTAAGAAGACTCAGCGGTATGGTCTTCCAAAATCCGGACAATCAATTCGTCGCGCCTGTCGTTTTCGATGATGTAGCTTTTGGACTTGAAAACTATCTGGTGCCGCGTGAGGAAATCCCGACAAGGGTCGAAAAGGCTCTTGATGCTGTAGGAATGAAAGGCTTTGAGAACAGAGCGCCTCATACTCTGTCCGGAGGACAGAAGCAGAGAGTCGCGCTCGCAGGAGTGCTGGCAGTAGAGCCGGACATCGTCATTTTCGATGAGGCTACATCGATGCTCGACCCGAGGGGACGAAGCGAGGTCCTCAGCATCATTCGTCAGCTGCATGAGAGCGGCAAGACGATAATAATGATCACCCATTATATCGAGGAGTGCGTTTCAGCGGACAGGGTGATACTGATGGATTCAGGGAAAGTGGTATGCAGCGGCGCGCCGGAGAATGTCCTGACTGACCGGGAAAGACTGAAGAGCGCGGGGATGATGCCGCCCATGCCTGTCAGAGTCTACTATGATCTTCTGGAACGCGGGGTGCAGCTTGACAGGTGCCCGCTTACTGAAGAGGAACTCACGGAGCTGCTATGTCGATAACAACGGAGAGAATAGTATACAGATATGACAGAGAGAGTCCGGCCGAAGAGGCGGTGCTGAAAGGCGTGAGCGCCGAGATCAAAGAAGGACTCATCACCGCGATAATGGGAAAGACCGGATGCGGCAAGTCGACTTTGATACAGGTGATGGCAGGGCTTCTCGATGCCGAGTCGGGCAGGGTCATGGTCGATGGAGAGGACATCTGCGATCGCGGATTCGACAGGACAGCGCTCCGGGCAAAGCTGGGAGTCGTTTTTCAGTATCCTGAGAAGCAGCTCTTTGAGACAACGGTCGCAAAGGATGTCGGATTCGGCCTGAAGCATCTCGATATGACAGATGAAGAGAAAAGAGCAAATATCAGATGGGCTCTTGAGATAATGGGCTTCGATCCGGACGAAGTCGGCGGCAAATCGCCGCTGGGTCTTTCCGGCGGAGAGAAGAGGAGGCTTGCGATAGCAGGTGTGCTTGCGATAAGACCGAAGTATCTGATTCTCGATGAACCGGTAGCGGGTCTGGACCCGTTTGGAAGGGAAAAGTTTATACATCTCCTGAAAAAACTGAAAAAAGACGGTACCGGGATCGCGATAGTATCTCATAATGCTGATATGGTCGCGGAGTGCGCTGACCGCGTCATCATAATGAGCGACGGCGAGATCACGATGACAGGTGATACGAAGGATGTCTTCCGTGATATGGAGAGTGTGGCTCAGGCAGGCGTGGATGTGAGCGCCGCGAGAAGGATCGCGCATGCTCTGAGGACGCGCGGCATAGGGGTCAGTCCTGATACCATCCGGTATGATGACCTGATAAGCGAGATCGTCAGGGTCTCTGAAAGAGGCGGCAAATGATGATGGACAGAGGCATGACAGGTAAATATGTACCGGGAGAGACTCTGCTCCATCGCATGGACGAGCGCGCGAAGCTGCTGGCTTTTCTGATAATGATATGCGCTGTGATATTCACAGACTCGCCTGCAGGCTACGCTGTCATGTTTGTTTTCATGGCCGCCTTGGGCAAGGCTGCGGGACTGAGCGTGAATTCTGTGCTCTCATCTGTCAGAAGGCTGGGCCCGTTCCTGATACTGATATTCGTGATGAACTCTCTCTTCTACACATCAGAGGATCCGATATGGCACTTTCTCATATTCTCGCTTTCGAGGGAGGGCATGATACAGGGAGCGAACGTCGTCCTGAGGATAGCTCTGGTAATAGTCATGAGCGGGATACTGACGAGGACTACCTCGCCGATGGAGCTGATGAGCGCGATAGAGTCGCTGCTGCATCCTCTGAGATATATCGGCTTGCCGGCGGAGGAGATAGCAATGATACTGTCGATCGCGATACAGTTCATACCAACGATCCTCGAGGAGAGCGACGAGATAAGGAAGGCCCAGATAGCCAGAGGCGCAAGGTTCGAAAGCGGCAAGTTGAGAGAACGCGCCATGGCTCTGCTGCCGATGATAGTCCCGATATTCATATCATCGTTCAAACGCGCCGACGAACTTGCTGAAGCGATGGAGGCAAGAGGGTATAGAGGTGCGAAGAACAGGACGGCGAAAGAAAAGAAAAAAATCGATCTGAGGTCTGTAGTTATGCTGCTCGTATGCGCCTGTGTATGCGCAGTTCAGATAGTGATATAGAAAGGTGGAAACAAACAGAAGATGAGTGAGATGACTAGTGTAAAAAAATCGATAATATGTGCGGTGTGTATCGCTCTTTGCTATATACTGCCGCTCTTTTTCCACGGTATACAGAACGCTGGGTCTATATTCTGTCCGATGCACATTCCTGTGTTCATCTGCGGGCTCGTATGCGGATGGCAGTATGGACTTCTTTGTGGTATATCAGGCCCCGCGATATCGAGCGCGTTGTCCGGGATGCCGCCTGTGGCCCTTCTGCCGAGCATGATGGCTGAGCTTGCGGTATATGGAGTGATAACGGGCATCCTCATGAAGAAGATCAGGACAGGAAGCGTATATGCCGATCTGTATATCAGCCTGACCATCGCGATCATAGCCGGAAGAGTGATAGCAGGTCTGACAAGAGCATTTATTTTTACAAAGGGTTCATATTCGCTCGCGATGTGGATCGGAGGATATGTGGTCACATCGTGGCCGGGCACACTGATCCAGTTCGTATTCATACCGACCATCATCTTTGCTCTGATGAGGGCGCATCTGATACCCGAGAGATATCAGCGGCGTGATTCCGCGGTGCAAGCTGGTAAATGAGGAGAGAAACAATGGATAAAAACGGAATAAAAGAATTCTTCGACAGGTGCGCGCCCTCGTGGGACGACCACCAGAAAAAGGACGACAGCGTCATAGCTGACATAATGGATAACGCGGGCGTGGAGAGAGGGACCCGCGTGCTCGACGTAGCGTGCGGGACAGGAGTCCTGTTCGAAGACTATATAAGCAGAAACGCGGGACATGTCATAGGAGTGGACATCTCACAGAAGATGGCAGAGATAGCAAGCGGGAAGGCATCTGGATATGAGAACATCGATGTCATCTGCGCAGATGTCGAAGAGCTGCCTGATGCGGAATACGATGTCTGCATGGTATATAATGCATTCCCTCACTTTTTTGATCCGGAGAGCCTGATCGAAAGCCTTGCCGGTCAGTTGAAGAAAGGCGGAGTCCTCTCCGTCGCTCACGGAGCGGGAAGAGAAACGATAAACCATCATCATGAAGGTGCGGCAGCACCTTACTCAATCGGACTGCTGCCTGCGGATGAACTGTCTGGACTGATGGAGCGCTGGTTTAGTGTGTACTGCGTGATATCAGATGACAGGATGTATCAGGTGTGCGGGAAAAAGAGATGATCGGATGCAGTGATAAGTGATACGTACAGTGCAGAGCACGGCGGCATCAGAAGGTGCCGCCTTTGTATTATTTGGGTTTACGGGTCATGGCCTCGAGTTGGTGAGGAACACGATGCAGCGAGGAATATCCGGGAGGAAGGCCGGCGGCTGCTGAAAGAGAAAAGAGTGCGTGAGAGCGCATAAGAAGTCATACACATTCCAATTCATTTCAGAATGCTTCCATACAGTTTCAGATCGCGTCAAGATCATGACATGCCATATAAAGTCACAAAGATATGAAAAACAAAACAGGAACCGGTTCTCGTGAATATATATTCACTTGACTGGCTCTCAGAAAGGCGGTAGAATCAGAGTGTAACGTGAACGAAGATTCACGAAGTGGTGCATTGCAGTTTTTTGTTTGGGCACAACGGCTTCATTAAGCAAATGCAAATGCAAAGCCGAAGATGCAA